>JADFHR010000197.1 GCA_022567015.1 Pseudomonadota bacterium | reverse complement strand
CAACGTATGCGGGGGATGCCCCCGCGACCCCCGAGGGAGCGGGAAACGCGACCCGAAGGGCGGTCTTGCGAGGCTCCCGGGGGGGACAAGGGGGGTGTTCCCGCGGCTACGGTATGCGGGGGACGCCCCCGCGGCCCCCGGCGTCGTCGCGCGCCGCTTGTGATGCTCCAGCATCACGGCGCGCCGCGCTCCTCGCCGGAAACCTCGCAAGGCCGTCGTATGGTGCGCGAAATCGTGAAAGTAAGTACTAGTCATGCTTGCCCTGCGCTCGCTGCTGTTCAACCTGTACTACTTCGCCTCGTTCATGCTGGCGCCCCTGGTGCTGTGGGTGTGCCTGCCGTTGCCGCGGCCCTACATGCAAAGGGGCGTGCGCCTGTGGGTGCGGAGCCTGAACGTGGGCCTGGAATGGATCGCCGGGTTGGCGTACGAGGTGCGCGGCCTGGAAAACGTGCCCGAGGGGGCGGCCGTATTCGCCTGCAAGCACCAATCGGCCTGGGAAACGACCGTCTTCTACGTCCTGGCCGACGACCCCTCGTACGTTCTCAAGAAGGAACTGCTCTTCCTTCCGTTCTGGGGATGGGTGGCGCGCAAGTGCAAGGCCATCGGCGTCGACCGCGCCGGGGGCATCGGCGCCCTCAAACGGCTGGTGAGGGACTCTTCGGCGGCCCTGGACGCCAACCGCCAGGTGATCATCTTCCCCGAGGGCTCCCGTATGGCGCCGGGAAGGACCCGGCCCTATTATCCGGGGATCGCCGCAATCTACGCCGCCACGGAAGCCCCGGTGGTGCCGGTGGCGTTGAATTCGGGTGTGTTCTGGGGACGGCGCCGGTTCCTCAAGCGGCCGGGGGTGATCACCCTGGAATTCCTTCCGCCCGTGCCCCGCGGCCTCGACCGCCGCGCCTTCCTGACCGAGCTGCAAGCCCGCATAGAGACCGCGTCCGAGCGCCTGAGGGCGGAGGCGGAAGCCAAGGTCGGCGCAGAATCCACGGGTGTCCGGACCCGCCCCTGACGCCCCCCGGAAGAAGAATGGGCGGACCGGCAGACGAACGGCCCTTGTGGGCAGATATGTGGACAAGATGGCGGCCGGAATCGTGAATTCCGGGGATAAAAACCCGCCATCCCCCGCCAGCCAAGGGATGGCGGGGGGACGCCGGCGTGGGGAAAACTTCGTGGAAACATAACAAGAACAAATTTCTTGACGATGGAGACCCCGTTGCCCTACAGTGGATTCTGAAAAATCCATTGAAAACATTGGGTTTTCAGTGACTTTCGGGCTTCCGGGGGGGCCGCGGGGGCGCCGCCCGGGGGACCCGGCGCCGGCAGGGGCCATGATGGCAAAGGCAGCGTCTATTTCCCAACAGATTTGGGACATGAAATACCGTCTCAAGGGGGCGGACGGCGAGCCTGTGGACAAAACCGTCTCCGATACCTGGCGGCGGGTGGCCCGGGCCCTGGCCGAGCCGGAACGGGAACCGGCGGCCTGGGAACAGCGGTTCTTCGAGGCCATGGAGGACTTTCGTTTCCTGCCCGGCGGGCGGATTTTTTCCGGGGCCGGCAGCGGACGCAAGGTGACCCTGTTCAACTGCTTCGTCATGGGCGACATCCCCGACGACATGACCGGCATCTTCGAGCACCTCAAGGAGGCGGCCCTGACCCTGCAGCAGGGCGGCGGCATCGGCTACGACTTCTCCACCCTCAGGCCCAAGGGGGCGCCGGTGCACGGTGTGGGGGCGGACGCGTCGGGGCCGCTGTCGTTCATGGACGTGTGGGACGGCATGTGCCGCACCATCATGAGCGCCGGCTCGCGCCGCGGCGCCATGATGGCGGTGATGCGCTGCGACCACCCGGATATCGAGGCCTTCATCGAGGCCAAACGGGAACCCGGGCGGCTGCGCATGTTCAATCTTTCGGTGCTGGTGAGCGACGCTTTCATGCAGGCGGTGAAGGAGGATGCGGCGTGGGAGCTGCATTTCGACGGCGTCACCCGCAAGAGCATTGCGGCACGGGACCTGTGGGACAAGATCATGCGCGCGACCTACGCCTGCGCCGAGCCGGGCGTCGTCTTCATCGACCGCATCAACCGCTTGAATCCCCTGTATTACTGCGAAGATATCCATGCAACCAACCCGTGCGGCGAACAGCCCCTGCCCGCCTACGGCACCTGTCTTCTCGGTTCGGTGAACCTGGCGCAGATGGTGTGCGACCCCTTCACCGACGACGCCCGCGTCGACCCGGACGCCCTGGAACACCTGGTGGGCACCGCGGTGCGCATGTTGGACAACGCCATCGAGGTGTCCAGGTTCCCCCTGCCCCAACAGGAGGACGAGGCCAGGTCCAAGCGCCGCATGGGCCTCGGCGTCACCGGCCTCGCCGACGCCCTGATCATGTGCGGGGCCCGCTACGGCGGCCGCGAGGCGGTGCGGATGACCGAGGCGTGGATGAAGGCGATCCAGCGCGCCGCCTACATGGCCTCGACCGGGCTGGCGGCGGAGAAGGGCGCCTTTCCCCTGTTCGACGCCGGGAAGTACCTGGCCGGCGAGGCCGTGGCCGGGCTGGACGAAGACGTGCGCCAGGCCATCGCCGCCCACGGCATCCGCAACGCCCTGCTCACCTCCGTCGCGCCGACGGGGACCATATCGCTGTTCGCCGACAACGTGTCTTCGGGCCTGGAGCCGGTGTTCAGCTTCACCTACACCCGCCGCCTGCAGGCCGCCGACGGCAGCCGGCGCGAAGAGGAGGTCAGCGACTACGCCTACCGCCTGTTCCGGCGGCTGAACGGCGAGAGCACGCCGCTCCCCGACGCCTTCGTCGATGCCCAGGACCTAAGCCCCAACGACCACCTGGTCATGCAGGCGGCGGTGCAGAAGTACGTGGACAGCTCCATCTCGAAGACCATCAATTGCCCGGAAAGCATCTCGTTCGAGGACTTCAAGGACATCTACATGCAGGCCTTTGATCTGGGCTGCAAGGGCTGCACCACGTTCCGGCCCAACGAGATCACCGGCTCCGTGCTCGAGGCCGGCACGGATTCGGGGAAGGGGGACGGGACCGAACAGCACGAGCTGCCCCTCGAGATGCCGGCGGCCAAGGCGCGGCCCAAGGACATCGGCGATTCCGGGTCCGTCGTCCACATGTTCCAGCCGCTGGACCGGCCCGAGGCCCTGCCCGGGGCCACCTACAAGGTGCAGTGGCCGGAAAGCGAACACGCCATTTACATCACCCTCAACGATCTCATCGACGATAACCGCCGCCGCCGTCCCTACGAGGTGTTCATCAACTCCAAGAACATGGAGCACTACGCGTGGACGGTGGCGCTGACGCGCATTATCTCGGCGGTGTTCCGGCGCGGCGGCGACGTCGCCTTCGTCGTCGACGAGCTCAAGTCCGTGTTCGACCCGCGCGGCGGCCACTGGATGGGCGGGCGGTATATCCCCTCGCTGCTCGCCGCCATCGGCGAGGTCATCGAACGGCACATGATCGCCATCGGCTTCCTCGCCCAGCCGGGGACGCCGGCCGAGGCCGAGGCCGCGAAAAGGTAGCCGTGGCCGCCATGGGCGCCGGACCCGGCGACGAGGCCGGGGCCGCAGCACACGGCGCGCCGTTCCGCCAATGTCCCAAGTGCGGCCAGGCGAGCCTTATCCACCAGGAAGGGTGCGACATGTGCACGTCCTGCACGTATTCCAAGTGCGGCTGACCCCGCGCCGCGGCGTTCAGGGCCGTTTCCCGGCCTTCGCCTCGGCCAACGCCAGGATGCGGTGCAGGGGGCCGTCGCGGATGCCCATCTCGTCCAGATGGGCGATGGTGTTGCGCAGGTAGTCGAGGCCCGAGCCGCCGGGGCCGTGCCCCGTCACCACCAGTTCGGCGGCGCGGTCGGCCGCCAGCCTGCCGGCGTACTGTTCGTGGTCCCGGCGGGCGAGGAAGACGTAGGCGGCGACCCGTTGCCCGCCCTCCAGCCGCACGTTCACGAATTTCGGCGCATACACGCCTGTCACCAGCTCGCGGCCGTCCAGGTACGCCGTCACCGCGTCCGCGTTCTCCGCCGCCACGCGGAAGGCCCGGCCCAGGCAGGAGCCGCCCCGCTCCAGCCCGAGCACCAGGCCCGGGCACTCCGGCGTCCCGCGGTAGCGGATGGAATAGACGCAGAGCGCCCGGTGGTACCCGCGCAACAGGGCCCGCCGCGCCTCCACGTGGGGAAAGTCCGGCCGCCACATGAGCGAGCCGTAAGCGAAAACCCAGATACCGTCCTCCGCGCAAATTGCCCCGATTCGGCGGCGAGGCTACCCCCTCGATCCCCGGCGCGCAACGCACTATAAAGGCTTCCTCCAGGTACCCTTTGTCGCCACCAGCCGCAGGATTTGCGCGACTCCGTCTTGGCCCCGACCGGTAATACCAAGGAGCGCTGATCATGACCCGACGAGCCGGCTTACCAAGGTTTTCGGCTAGGAGCGTGCGCCGTGGCGATGCGGGGCATCGCAAAGCGTGCGCGACGCCGTCCGAAAGCCTTGGTAAGCCGCCGTTGCGGTCGCGTATGCGGCCCGTCGGGGGCGTCGAAAAGTTTTGACGATGCACCGCATCGCCTGCACCTTTCCTCCTACCCGACGGGCCGCCTACGCGATCTCTATGAGTCATGATCAGCGCTCCTTGGTATAAGCGCCGCAGTCCGCCACCATGAGAGCCCTCAAGCTGGGGCTGACCGCCCTCGTGGTGCTGGCCGCCCTCTCCATCGCCTACGTGGTCTTCTGGTTGTTCATGGCCGGCGAGCTGCGCGACGGTGTCGCCCGCTGGTCCGAGGCGCGCCGCGCCGAGGGCTACACGGTGCTCTTCTCCCGGCTGCGCATCGGCGGCTTTCCGTTGCTCCTGCGCCTGGACCTGGAACGGCCGGGCCTGGGCGCGCCGGACGGGGAAATCGCGTGGACATGGGAGGGCGAGCGGGCGGTCGCCGAGATGCGCCCGTGGAACCTGAGGCGCGTCGAGATCGGCCTGTCCGGCGCCCACACCCTGGGTCTCGTCGTGGCCGGCAGGCCGGTGACGTACACGGGCACGGTCGGGGGCCTCACCGGCGTGCTTGTCATGGCCGGCGCCTGGCCGTCGAGCGTCGAAATCCATATCAAGGATCTGGACCTTTCGACGGCCGACGGGGCCGAGGGCGTGGTGGTGAAGCGGGCCGACCTGACGGCGCGGCGCAAGGTCGGCAAAACGTCCGATGACCCCGGCTCCACCCTTGAGGTGCGCCTGCAGGCCGAAGACGTGCGCGTGCCGGAAAGGCTTTCGCTGCCGCTTGGCAGCCACCTCGCCAGGCTGACGGTGGTGGCCGGCCTGCTGGGCTCCATCCCGGCCGGACCGTGGCCGCAATCCCTGGCCACGTGGCGGGACGAGGGCGGCACCGTGGAGGTGGAGCACCTCGGCATCACCTACGGGCCGCTGTCGGCGCAGGCCACCGGGACCGTGGCCCTGGACGGCAACATGCAGCCCATCGGCGCCTTCACGGCCAAGCTCCAGGGCTTTCGCGAGACCGTGGATGCGCTGAGGAAACGGGGCCTGGTGCGCAGCCGCGACGCCGTCACCGCCAAGCTGGTTCTGGGGGCCCTCGCCAGGACCCCCGAAGGGGGCGGGCCGCCGACACTCAACCTGGCCATCACCGTGCAGAACCGCACCCTTTTCGCCGGTCCCGTGCCGCTTGCCCGGTTGCCCGCCATCGACTGGAAGGATTGGGGAACGGCCCGGTGACGCCCCGGCGCAGGACCCGTGGCCCCCGGGCGGAATGTTTGCTATGATCGCCGCCTATGAGGTACCGGCGGATCATCGGTGCGGCCGTCGCCGTGGCGGCCCTTGTTTCCCTTTCCGCCCCCAGCCTGGGCGGAGAGGAGGGTGTCGTTGCGCCCAAGCACACGCCGTTCCTCGCCGGGCAACTGCTGGTGGCGACCC
>JADFHR010000012.1 GCA_022567015.1 Pseudomonadota bacterium | reverse complement strand
AGGCGGGTCGGGTGGCCCAGCTTCTCCAGGCACCGGGCGGCATGGTCCAAGTCCATGGCTTGCCTTTTAGGCCATGGCACCGGCATTGTCAACGATATTTCTAGAACTATCGAAATATTGTCGCCACGGAAACGGTGTGGCGGCCACAGGGGCCGGGATCGGCCGGCCGGGATCGCCTGCGGCGAACGTCCGACCGCCGAGGCCGATCCCGGACAGGGGGGTGAATAAGGTGTTGGGCGGCCCCGTAATCGCGCCTTATATTCACCCGCATCGCGCCTTATATTCAGTGGAATACGGGCGGAGGTGGCCCTTGCGTTCACGCGGAAAAACGGCAGGCTGGCGGTCGCTCAGGGGGTGCGGTCTGTACCTCGCGGCCGTTTTGTGCGCCGCCGTGCTGTCGAACGGCCCGGCGAGCGCGCAAGGCATGCTTGCGCAGGGAAATTTCTGGGCGCTGGAAACCATCCTGCGCCCAATGATCGTCAGGAACCCGGACATCGTTGCGCGGCAGGACGAGCTCCTCAACGACCCCGCCTCGCCCGTCGGCGGCAATCCCGATGGCGACGTCACCCTTGTCGAGTTCTTCGATTACCAGTGCCCCTACTGCAAGACGATATTCCCGTCGATCCAGGCGCTTCTCGCCGAGGATCGCAATCTCCGTTACGTCTTCAAGGAATTCCCGATTCTCGGGAGAGCGTCGGTCTTCGCGGCGCGGGCGGCGCTGGCCGCCCGGCGCCAGGGCAAGTACCTGGAATTCCACACGGCGGTGATGTCGGCCAGGGGAAAATTGACGGAAACCAGGGTCATGCGACTGGCGGAAAAGGTCGGCCTGGACGTAGACCGCCTGCGCCGGGACATGGCGGACGGGACCGTCGACGCCATGATCCGGCGCAATCTGGAGCTGGCCGACGGGCTCGGCATCTTCAGCACGCCGGTCTTCATCATCGGCGACACGCAGATACCCGGCGCCGTCGAAATCGACACGTTGAAGGTCCTGATCGCCAGGGCACGGCAAAGGGGTACGTCAGGTAAAGTCAGGTAAAGTCCAATAACAACCAGCAACAAGGAGTATGGAACATGAGAACCATGGCCGCACTGCTGCTTGCCGGCGGGTTTATGGTGGCGATCGCCGGACCGGCGCTCGCCTGCCGGGGCACCTTTGAATTTCCCCAGGCCGCCGACGAGGTCGCCCAGTCGAAGATACCGGCGGAGCGCAAAAAAGCGTTCACGGAACAGCTTCGCCAGGGCGAGGCGACGCACACGCAAGCCCACCGCACGGGCGATATGACGAAAATGGGCGAATCCCTCCGTATCCTGGACGGGATCCTGAAGCAGATCGGCAAGTGACCGCCGGGTCTCTGTCAGGTCATCGCCCGCGGGCGGCCGCGGGCGGCGGGGCAGAAGTGCCGTGTTGCCGTCCAAACGGACCCTGATCGCCGGCGCCGTGGTCCTCGCCGGGGTCGGGGCCGCCTACCTGATGTTCGGCCTGCCCGGCGGCGTGACGGGGACCGCCGATCCAAACGACGCCGGCCAGGTCGCCCTGGGCAAGGAGGTCTACGGGACCGCCTGCGCCTCGTGTCACGGCGTCGAGCTGGAAGGGCAGGCCGACTGGCGAAAGGCCCTGCCGGGCGGCGGCTTCCCGGCGCCGCCCCACGACGAAACCGGCCACACCTGGCACCATGCGGACGAGTTTCTGTTCCGCTACACCAAGCTGGGGGCGACGGAGGGCCTGGGGGTGACCGGCTTCAAGAGCAACATGGCGGCGTTCAGGGACACGCTGTCGGACGCCGAAATCTGGGCCGTGCTCGCCTTCATCAAGAGCCGGTGGCCGGCCGCGATCCAGGAACGCCAGGAGAGGATCAACCAGAGGAACCGCTGAGACACCGGCGCCCTTCAGGGGAGGCCGCGGGGCCGGCGCGGCAGGGTGAAGATTTCCCGGGCGGTGCCGACGCCGCGCAGGGTATGGCGGCCCAGGGACACGAGCTCGCCGGAAAAGCAGCGCGCGACCTCGGCGGAAATCAGGATCGATTCGCCCAGGGTCTTGCACATGTCCTGCAACCGGGCCGCTTCGTTGGCGGCGGCCCCGATAACGGTGAACTCGAGGCGTTCCGGCACTCCGATGTTGCCGTAGGTGACCTCGCCCATGTGGAGGGCCAGTCCGAAGCCGAGTGATGGCTCACCCTTTTGCGCACGCGCGCGGTTGAGCGCCGCCATCCTGGCTTGGGCATCAAGCGCTGCCGCCAGCGCCGACTGGCAGGCTTCCTCGGTGCTGCAGCACGCGCGCTGAGCGGCGGTCGAGACCTCGTCGGTGGGGAAAATCGCCAGCGCCGCGTCGCCGATGAAACGCAGCACCTCGCCCCCGTGATCCAGAACCGCCCCCGCCATGCAGTCGAAGAAATCGTTGAGGATGCCGAGAAAGGCCTGGCGCGACATGGAGTCCGCGAGCCGGGTCGAGTCCCTTAGGTCGCAGAACCAGATCACCGCGTGGATGTCCTCGCCGTCGCCGCGCTTGATCAGGCCCTTAAGTACCTGTTCGCCGGTGTGGCTGCCGAGGTAGGTGTCCAAAAGGGTGACCGCGGTCCGCCGGGTCGCCTGCACCTCGAGGAGGCGGGCGAGGACCGGCAGCATCTCGTAAATCTGGCCCAGTTCTTCCGTACTGAACCCGCCCGGCCGGTCCGCCGACAGGGTGACCAAGTTGATCTGCCCGTCGGAAAACGGCACCGGCACGGCCACGTAGTCGGTGGCACCCTCGGCGTGCAGGTCCTTGAGGATGGGGAAGTCGAGCCGGGCATCGGGGATGTCCAGGCGGCGGCGGATGGCGGCGGCCCCGTCGAAGATGGCGGCGCATGGACTGTCAAGATGCAGGGCGGTATCGAGAACACCGTGAGGCGCCGAGAATTCCTCGACGACACCGGAATCGCGGCGCCACGTATAGCTGGTGCCAAACACCTGCGGGTGCAGGGTGCGGATGAGGCAAAACATGCGCCACAGCGGCATCCCCTCGTCCACCAGACGGCGGCACAGCCCCCCCACCAGGCCCCTGGTGGAGGTTATGTTCCATCCCTCGGTCAGCAGCCATTCAATGAACGGATTGGCGCACCAGGGCATCGGCCCGGCCGCCGACGGATCGTCTTGGGTCCGGGTTGGCATCGTCGTTCCCGCCGTGATCCTGCGCCCCTCAATGATTAAAATATAACCGACATTTCCCAGGGGGCGTACACGAGCACCGGGATGATCGCCGAAACCATACAATGAAACGCAGGATTTGCGCGAACAGTGCCCCGGAAATAGCCGTTAACCACCCTTCGTTGAGCTACAGAAGGATGGTGCAGACCATGGCAGGCGTCTCCCCGCTTGTTATTCCCTGGGCCGCCACTTCTGGATGCGGTTGTTGAGGAAGTCGGCGACGAAAACGGTTCCGTCGTCCGCCACCGCGACGGCGACGGCGTGCCCGAGTTGTCCCGGACCGCTTCCCGTTTCCGCGAAAGCGGTGAGGAAGGTGCCGTCGGGGGCGAATTTCTGGACCCGGTCGTTGTAGAAGTCGGCGACGAAGATATTGCCTTGGGGGCCCACGGCGACGGCGGTCGTAACCGCGAACCACCCGTTGAAGGGGCCGAAGATGTTCATGGCGAACGGCCCGCCCCATTTGTGGGAGAAGGAGCCGTCGGGCGCGAAGGCCTGAACCCGGTCGTTGTAGCCGTCGGCCACGTAAAGGGTGCCGTCGGGGGCCAGCACCACGTCGGTGGGGTAGTTGAACCGGCCCGCCGAAACGCCGACCCCGCCCGTCGTTCCCCATTGGCGGATGAACGTCCCGTCGGCCTTGAGCCGTTGGATCCGCTGGTTATAGAAATCGGCGACGAACAGATCGCCGTTCGGCGCCACCGCGACGCCGCCGGGCGCGTCGAATTGCCCGGGGCCGCTGCCGGGCCCGCCAATGATCCGCCGGGGGGTTCCGTCGAGGGCGAAGACCTGGACCCGGTCGTTGAAATACTCCGGCACATACAGCTCATTGCCGGCCACGGTCAGGTTCATGGGCCGGCCGATCCGGCCCGGCCCGTCGCCCGGGCTGCCGAACTGGCGCTTGAAGTTTCCGTCGAGATCGAAGACCTGGATGCGGCCGTTGCGGGCGTCGGCGACGAACACCTCGCCGCCGGCGACGGCAATTCCCGTCGGATCGTTGAATTGGCCGGGTCCGTCCCCCTTGCCGCCCCAGGCGGTGACGAACGCGTACCCGGGCTCCCTGGCCCAGGGCACGAAGGCGAGCCAGCCGGCGACGGCGACAACGGCGAGAAACAGGCCCAGGCCGCCGGCGATCCTGAGAACCATTTTGCGTTTCACGGCCGGCCTGTCTCAGAAGTTGACCCGGAAGCCGGCGCGGACAACGGTGTCCTTCTCCAGGGCCGTGCCGTTGAGGTCCTGGAACACCGGCAACTGCACGGCGGCCTCCACGATCCAGCGCTTGGTGACGTACTGGAGGCCGGGTACGAGAAACAGGGTGGTTCCGCCGGAATCGGGATCGTCGAGGCCGCCGGCGCGGTTCTCGTCCCGGTAAACGAGGTTGGCTTCCACAATTCCGTACAGAAAGCCGGGAACGCCGCCGCCCAGGTCCCGCGGCCAGAGACGGTACTGGAACGAGGCGTCGAGGCGCGCCACGTCGCCGAACTCGAAGCCGTTGGCCTCGGTGTTGGCCCGGTAGCTGGCCTGGGCGTCGATCTGGAAGTCGAGGGTCTGGTAGGTCAGAACCACGCCGCCGAACGGATCCCAGGACCCCGAGCCGGGCTGCACGCTGGCCGGCAGCCGGCCGAAGGCGTCGCTTTCGTCATCGTCGCCGGTCGGCGTCTCGACGCCGGCGAAGGGCGCGACGCGGAAGCTCCCGCCGCGAAAGTTATCCTTGAACACCGTGTAGCGGCCGAACAGGGCGACGTCTCCCAGCCCTGCCGCGCTGCGGGAGCGCCGCGAGCCGTCCACTGTCAGGTCAAGGCTCCTGTCCACGTAGGGAACGACCCCGAACAGGGCGAGATCGCCGTTGACCCCGTACCCGAGGACCGACACGGCCGCCCACGCGGTACGGTCGCGGTCGGCGCCGCTGGGGTCGTCTCCGGACTGGTCGAGCACGAACTGTCCACGGAACACGAACTCGCCCTTGGCGACGGGAAGGGCGGTGTTGAAGGTGATCGGCGCGCCCCGCGCCGCATCGGTCCATCCCACCACGGCCAGCAGGGCGGCCGCGCCTGCCCGACAGAGCGGGCGGCGTCCGGGATTTTGTGGGCCTGCGTGCACGGCGTTATTCCGGTTTGGTGCTCGCTTGCGCCCGGACTTCCTCGAAGCCGCCCAGGGTGAAGCCCGCGTCCTCGACGATGCGGGCGGCCTCAGCCTCGGTCATCGTGGCGCCTTCGGCCATGGTCACCGTCACCGTGCCGGCATTGATGTCGATTCGGATGCTCTCGACGCCGTCGGTGCGGTTGAGCTCCTTCTCGATCCCGTAGGCGCAGAACGGACAGGCCAGTCCGTCGACCCGCAACTGGTACTGCGCCGGCGCCGCGAAGGCGATCACGGGCAACAGGAACAACGAGAGTGCGAACGCCGTCGTGCGTAGGACCCTGTGCATGGCTTTGCCTCCATTTGGTTGCGACCGACGCGCCCCCCACCTCACGGCCTTTCCCGCTTGCGGCCGGGGAGACGCCGCGCCTCAGAAGTGGTAGATGAACTCGATCCGCGCCCGGTAGTCGGACGTGGCCTGGTTTCCGTTGAGGCCCTCGGCGATGGGGAACTGGACCCCGCCGCGAATCGCCACTTGCCGGTAGGTCCACCAGACCACGGGGGAGAGGAACAGCTCCCAGCCCCCGGTGTCGGCGAGGCCGGCGCCGTTGAGGTCGTCGCGCCCGGCGCGCTCCCAGTTCACCTCCAGCATCACCACCGTGTCGGGCTCGTCGTATTCGGTGAGGACCGGCCGCACGCCGCCGACGACGTTGAGGAACTGCCTGTCGCCCTTCTCCAGGCCGCCCGCGCCCTCGGTGTTTACCCGGTAGACCCCGCTGACGAACCAGTACCAGCGGCGCGACTCATAACCGGTGGCAAGGCCTCCGATGACGTCGGTCGATCCGCTGCCGATACGCGGTTGACCGCCGTCGTCGCCGGTCGGAAGCTTGGTTTTGAAGAACACGGCGGCCTTGTATTGCGCCCCGGGCAGATCGCGCCGCCAGAACTGATACTTGGTGTCGAGCACGATGTCGCCCACGCCATTGGCGTCGAGGCCGTTTGATTTTTTCCAGGCGTAGGGGACCTCGATGCCGATCTCCCAGTCCGCGGTGAGACCGTATTCGGCCCCCACGAACACCTCGTACTCCTTCTCCCTGTCACCGCCGCCGGTCGTTTTTGCCGTGTGGAAGCCCAGGGTGACCTCCGTTCCGCCCTTGAAGATCGTCTCCGGGGCGGGGCTGAACAGCGGCCCGTGGGCGCGCGCCGGCATGGCGGCCGCGACGGCGAGCAGGCCGACGAGAAGCACGGCGATAGGGTTTGCCTTCATGGCCGTCCTCGTCGTTTATTCAGGTCGACGGCTGGCCGAGACCGGCGGCCCGCAACACGTCCATGTCGGGCCGGCGGCCGGCGCAGCAGTCGGCGAGCTTGCCGTCGATGACCACGGCGGGCACCGAACCGATACCCAGCGCCGCGGCCCGTTCGGCGACCCCGGGGGCCTTCATGTCGAGCACGGTGACCTCGCAGGAGGGACAGGCGATCTCGCGGATCTGCGCCACCGCCGCCTCGCAGGCCGGGCACCCGGCGCTGAAAATCTCGATCGTGCGCGTTGCCGTCATAGGGTTTTCTCCTCTTTCCGCCGTGGGGACATCGGGGCGCCGTCCGCGCCTTCCAGGGCCTCCATGATCGAACATGCGCGGAGCGCCCCGCGGCCCGGGCAGGCGGCGATCAGTTCCTCCAGCGCGGCGCGGATGCCGGTCAGCCGGGCAAGCTTTTCGTCCACCTCTTCCAGTTTGGCCTGGGCGCGCCGGCGCACGTCGGAACAGTCGGTCGCCGGGTCCGCCTTCAACGACAGGAGCTCGCCGATCTGGCGCAGCGAGAACCCAAGCTCCTGGCCCTGGCGGATGAAGCGCACGCGCCTGACCGTGTCCGCCGGATAGACGCGAAAGCCGCCGCCGGCCGGCTTCGGCGGCTGTTCGATCAGGCCGTTGCGCTCATAGAAACGGATCGTCTCGATGCCGACGCCGGCGGCGCGGGCCGCCTTGCCGATGGTCATTGCGCTCATACCCGTGCACTCCATGGCCACACCCTACCCTACGTACCATGATACGGAGTCAAGGGGAAAACTTGGGGCGCAACGCGGGTCGCCCGACGGACAGCCGACTCGCGATCCGGCGAGCCGTGGCCTGGGCATCGCCGCCGCCCGGAAAGGGGCAGGGTCATTCGTACCGGGTTGAAAGGGCGTGGCAGCAATGGCAGTATCGTGGACACCATGCGCAGATTACTTGTCCGCCGCCACTGCGCGGCCCTAGTCGTGCTGGCCTTTGTGGCCGGTTTGCCGATGCAGGGGGCCGCCATGGCTTCGGCTGGGGCGGCGTCGCCGGCGCCCTGGGCGGCGGGGCCCGATGTCCCGGCGCCGGTTAGCTGCGACGGCTGCGGCGGCCAGCCGGCCATGGGCATGTTTTGTCCGATCGTGTTCTGCATCGGCCTTTCGGCGGTTGTCTCCGCGAAGGCGGAACTTTCACGACCGCCGCCGGGCATGCCTTCGGTTCGCTTCCGGGGAATCGGCGCGGGTCTATCCCTCGGTCCCGATCCCTATCCTCCCCGAACCTCCGTCCGCGTTTAGACAGCGACGGCACACGCCGTAGCGGGGTTGCCGTCGTCGTTGCTCACCCGGAGTGCCTGTCGCGCACGGGGCGATGTCCCCGTGATTCATGTGCCTGGCGACCATGATCAACCCGAGTAAACGTCGAGGACGGAAGCCCTTTCGAATGCCGAGCAACCCGTTTTCACGGCGCTCGCTCTTGTGGACCGGTGTCGGCCTGGCCCTCGCCGTCGCCGCCGTTGCGTTCAATTGGCTGAAGCCGACGACGGCCGGCGCGGATCCCAGCGACCCCGTGCAGGTGTCGTTGGGTCGGGCCGTCTATTCCGAGAACTGCGCATCGTGTCACGGAGTCCGACTCGAAGGCCAACCGAACTGGCGTATCCGCAAACCCGACGGCAAGCTGCCGGCGCCCCCGCACGACGAAACCGGCCATACCTGGCATCACCCGGACCAACAGTTGTTCGAGATCACAAAGTCCGGGGTCGCCGCCCTGGTACCCGGATACGAAAGCGACATGCCGGCTTTCCAAGGCGTCCTGTCGGATGAGGAAATCTGGGCCGTTCTGGCGTTCATCAAGAGCACATGGCGGCAGAGCATCCGGCAACGTCAGGAACGCCGGAGCCAAGGACTCAAGCAATGACGGAAGACACCGTGTTCGCTCGAACGCAAGACGCCAAGGCCGGGCCAACGGCCTCACTATCTTTCACACGATTCTGGAGCAGCATCATGCGAAAATTCGTAACCTTTCTTGTCGCAAGCGGCTTGGCGATGGGGACCGCCTTGGCCCATCAGCAGGGAAAAAAACTCCATTTGGCGGACGCGCCGCCGGACCAGCAGGTCGAGGCCATCACCTATTGCAACGGAGTTTACCGGGTGACCACGAAGGAGGGGTCACCGGTCGAATATCGCGAGTTCGACCTTCGCTTCAAGACCGACGGTGGGCCTGACGGACCGGCGCCGGGGACCCCGGTGGTCACCAGGGCCGGCATGCGGGGAGACCGGGGTTTCGTCATCTTTTTCGCCCCTGGCGAGATCAGCCCTCTCATCAAGGACGAGTGCTAGACTATGCTGGCCTCGGCGAAATGAGAGAAGTCATGATAAACCCGATGAATTGGCCGGTCGCCGTCCTTGGCCTCCCATTGGCCGCCGCAACCGCGGCACCCGCGGCCGCGCACTCCGTCAAGGCCCTCGAAGCCAAACTTCTGGAGCGCGAAACCTACGTTCAGATGACCGACACGCCCGCTCCCGGATTCACGCTCCGGGATGCGGACGGACGCGAAGTCAGCCTCGACGATTTCAAGGGCAAGGTCGTGGTCCTCAATTTCGTCTACGCCCGGTGCAAGGACGTCTGCCCCCTGCACAGCAATGTCATCGCATCGATTCAGGAAAGGATCAACGCCACGCCCATGCGCGATATGGTCCAATTCATCTCCGTAGCGACAGACACCGAGGACGCCCCGGAGACCGCGGATATCATACGGTCGTACGCGGCCAGGTTCGGCCTTGACCCGGTAAACTGGATGTTTCTGTACCGTGGCTTGGCCCCCAAGGACGGAAGCATCAGACTGGCGGAGCGCTATGGCCTCAAGTTCAGCTACACCGAGGATGGCGATCAGATGCACGGGGTGGTCACCCACGTGATCGACAAGACGGGCGTATTGAGGGCACGGTATCACGGCCTCAGGTTCAACCCCGTCAGTCTGGTCATGCACGTCAACGCCCTGACGAACGAACACGATCACGGCGCCGCCCATGCGGGCGGCGTCTCGGCGGCCGCCCGCCCGACCGGTGGGGAGCCGTCCGCCGCGGACAATCCTTTGATCGCCGGGATTGCCGGCGCCGGCCTGGCCCTGGCGGCTGGCGTCTATCTGTTCTTCCGGATGCGTCGAAAGCGGGTCGGATAGCCATTTCCGGCGGCGGAACGCGTCGCGGACCCCCGAGCGCCGAAGCCGCGGCGCCCGGTCCGTGTGATAGCGCGCGCAGGCCCTATTCCGCGTGCCGGACGCTCTCGAGGAACCTTACGTAGTGGTCCGGAAGGCCGTGGGCGCGGGCGCCCTCGCGCAACATCGTGATGTAGCGCAGCGAGGGCCGGCCGTCCGTCTCCTTGCCCTCGGCGATGTAGGTCACCGCGGGAAACCGGTTGCCGTCCGTGTCTTCCGCCTCGACCCAGAGGTGCCGGTAGCGCCGCCCGGGAACGCCCTCGGTCGAATCCAGATGCACCAGACCGGCCCGCGTGATCAGGTAAAGGACACCCCAGACCTCGGCGTCCGCATCGGCGGAGAGGTTGGCGGGCGCCGCCTTGCCGCGCGGACGCCCTTCCAGGTTGAAGCGAAGGCGGTACCCGCGCACCCGTCCCGCCCGCCATTCCAGCGGACACATGGCGCGCCGTTGGCGAAAGGCGCTGTCATGCATGTTGGCGCCGAAGGCAAAGTACCACACCCTTTCGTGCGGCGCGCCGGCCAGCCGCAGCCCGTGGACCCGGTACCGCAGCCTGGCGAGCAACCAGCGAAAACGGGTCACCGGCGCACCTTGGTATCAGATGTCACCCTGGCCAGCCGGCGGAGGGCCAAAAGCTGCAGTCCCGCGGCGGCGAGGCTGAGCCCGAACACGGCGGCGAAGGACACCGCCTGGCCAACCGCGGCGGCGGCGATGGGGAACAACGACGCGGGCGCGACCAGGGCGTTGAAATATCCGCTGTAGGCGGGACGCCGGCCGTCGGGCGAGATTTCCATCAGGTACCCCAGGTAAGCGATGGTTCTGCCGTTGCCCTCGGCGCCGAGAAGGAAGAACACAAGGCCGAACCATACCAGTGCCTCGCCGCGCGGCATCTCGCCCATTCCCAGCCAGACCAGGGTCAGCGCGGGCGCGGCGGCGCCAAGGGCGGCCACCAGGCCGAGCAGGCTGAGCTTGCCCCGGCGATCCCCCCACCAGCCCCACAGCGGGTTGGAGAGAAGCGCCCCCGCCGTCTGGGCACCGACCAGGATGGCGACGTCGCTGGCGAGAAGCGTTCCTCCCCTTTGCGCCTGCAAAATGTAGAACGGCAGCGCCATGGTGACCATTCCGCCGAGCCATTGGGCGCCCAGGAACAGACTGAACCGGCGGTCGTCGCGCATGACCTCGACGCCGCCGAGAAGGAACCTGCCGAAGCCCGGGCGCCGGTCTTCCACGGTTGCCGGCGGTTCGCCGGCGAAGACGAAGAAGGTGGCGGAGCCGAAGAGGAGAGCCGCTCCCAACAGGAAAATCCCGCCATAGGCCTGGGGAAACGGCAGCAGATCGAGGACCCGGTACGCCAGGGCGGCGATCACCAGGGCGACAAGGCCGCCGCCGAAGAAGCGGACCGCAAGAAGACGGCTGCGCCGCTCGGACGGGATGGAACGCGCCACAATGTCGTTGTAGGGCACGGCGACGACGCCGCTGACGCAGGCGTAGATGGTCCACAGGACGAAGAAGATCCAGGGCACCAGGTATCCGGGCACGGCCCCGCCGAACCACAGCAGCCCGGCCAGACCGACCAGGCAGAGGACGCGCCCGAAGGCGCCGAACTTGTAGAACGGCATGCGCCGCGGGCGGCCCTGGGCGAGATGGGCGACGAAAATCTGGGGAAACAACCAGCCGTACCGGGATATGGCGGCGGCGGCGCCGACCGCCAGCGGGCTTCCCGTCAACCCGTGGACAAGGGCGGCCACGATGGTGCTCGTGTCCACCGTCGCGGCTCCGCCTTGAAAGAGAATCCCGGCCGCCGCGAACCGCGCGAACGCCGTGCGCCCCTCAGACTTCGGACGAGCCATCTTCGCCGGTCTCCGGTGCAGGCGCGGAGACATTTTTCCCCGCCTGGAAAATGGTGTTCAGGGAGAAACCCTGGACCCACAGCGCCGCCGCCCCGGTCGCCGCCACGGTCAGTAACGAGGCCGTCTGGACAAGCAGCGCCATGGCGAGCGCGACCTCCAGATCCACGCCAAGCCCCTGGAGCACGAACACGGCGCCGGCCATGAAGCCGCCCACCAGGCGAAGGGTCCCGGCGAGGATGACGAGAAAGCCGAGAAAGACCATCAGGAAAAGATAGTCCCCGGGCGTCAACGCCACGCCGAAGGCGAGCCCCGCCCACAGGAAATAGCTGACGGCCACGATCTTGATGGCGATCGCGGTGGCGAAGATGAGGAGTCCGCGCCACATGTCTGCCGGCCACACGACGCCGTCGGCAAATAGGCGCAGCACATGCGAGACCGGTTCGCGCCAACGGCGGGGCAGCCGCCTGGTCAGGGTGATCAGCGCCCGGGCCCCCGACTCGCGGCGCAGGAACCGCCTGAGGGCGATGAGCCCCGCGATCAATCCGGAAAAGAGCGCCAGGTTGAATACCGCACCCCAGGCAAGCCCTTCGCGGATGATGCCGGTGGTATCGGGAAACCGGGCGACGGCAATCGCCAGCGCCGTGAACCCGACAAAGACCAGACCGTCGATCAGCCGGTCCAGGGCGACGGTGGCCAGGACCGTGCTTGCGCTGAGCCCCTCCAGACGGGCGATCAGCCAGGCGCGCACAAACGGGCTCACCCGCACCGGCGCCGCCAGGTTGGCGAGGTACCCGGCCATGATCGCCCCGAACAGCCGCCACACCCGGACCGGCCGCAGGGGATGAAGCATCTGGCGCCATTTGAGGGCGCGCAGAAGCTGTTCCGCCACGGTGGCCACCGGCAGCAGGAACAGGGGCCAGATTTGCGCCGCCGCGACGGCGCGCCGGAAACGCGACAGATCGAAATCGCGCAGCACCCAGGCCAGCAACAGCAAACCGGCCGCGACTCCGACCCACCGCCATACCTTTACGTTCATCGGGCTGGTCACCGCGGACATCGCCCGGTCAATGCATCAAGACAATATTGGTCCCGGCTTCGGGCAAGCAACGGCACGGTGGCTTCCTTTCCACACCCGTTTCGATGATCGAGGACCGCGTCACGTCGGCCCGTCAGGGCCGTGTCATCCCTCGGCATGCTCGGTGTCGTCCAGGAATCGGACGTAATCATCGGGCAGGCCACGCTGGCGCGCCGCCTCCCGGACGATATTCAGGTAGCGCAGCGAGGGCAGCCCTTCGGCCGCCGGCCACCGCAGCTTGTAGGTCACTACGGGCAGGCGGTTTCCATCGGAATCCTCGGCCTCGGTCCACAGATAGCCGTATTGCGCCCCTTCGCTGGCGTCAAGGCGGACAAACTTGCGTCGAGGCAGGAGATACAAAACGCCATGAACCGTGCTTCCGGGCGCCTCGGCGATGTTGGCCGGAGCGGAGACCCCGGGGCGCATTCCGCCGGCGACGCTGAAGCAAAGGCGGTAGTCGCGAAGCCGGCCGATCCGCGTCTCCAGCGGTGTCATGTGCCGGCGCTCGCGAAACAGGCGCTCGTTCATGTTCGAGCCGTAGGCGAAGTACCAGACCGGGTCGGGAACACCCGGCGGAGGCACACGGCCACGGCGGAGCCTCACCCACAATCGACAAACGCGCCACAGCGCCGGGTTCATGGTTCCCCGTCCCTCTTGGCGGTGCGCGAGGGGCGAGCCCGATCGGCCCCTTCCCCCGTCGCCTCAACGATCTCCATAGCGCGGCGCGAGCTGCTGGGGCGAGGGGCCGGTTTCGATGCGGGCCCGCCATTCAAGATCGACAGCGTCGAAGACATCGACGCGCCCGTCATGGGGCATGGTGACGTACACCGTGCGCCCGTCTCCCGCCAAGGCCATGTGCTGGGGTTCGCCGTCGGCCTTGATCCGGCGTGTGACAGCCTGCGATTCGACATCGATCACGGCCACGGTGTCATCGCCCGTCACGGCGACAAAGACCCGCCGTCCGTCGCCCGACGCGATCAGACCGAGTGGCTTGCCCCCCACCGGTACCGTGGCCACCACCCGCCGGGCCGGTATGTCGACGACCGTCACGTCGCCCGAACCGAAGTTCGTCACGTACATAAACCGGCCATCCGGGGTCACCGTCAGGTGAACCGGCTCCGTGCCGGCGGGCACCTCGAAGATCGTCCGCCAGGTGGCCGCCTCATGGGCGGTTACGCGGCCTTCGCCCCAATGGGCGAGAAAGATGGTCGAGCCGTCCGGCGAAACCGCGAAGTGGGTCGGATCGCCGCCCTCGATCGATTTCCGCCGCTGGCCCGCGGCGTCGTAGATTTCCACCGTGTCGCCTTTCCACGTGGCGACATACACGGCCCCGCCCCCGCCCGACACCACGTCGAGGGGATAGTCGCCGGCGGCGACGGTGCGTGCGGGGCGATCCGCCGAGAAGTCGAGAAGCGAGAGAGTGTCGTCCTTGCTGTTGGCGACGAACACCGTCCCTGACTCCAGCACGGCGACGCCGTGGGCGCCGTCTCCCGCCTTCTGGACGGCGACCACGCGATTGGTCTCCGTGTCGATGGCAAGCACGGTCTCGCAGTCGCCCATGGGAACGAAAACGTACCCCTTCGTGGGGTCGGGCACGGTCGAAGGGACGCGGCCAATCCAGTCGGTACACGGCTTGAGCCAGTCGAGGGCGACAGCAGTCCCGCCAGCCCCCAATATCACCGCCCCGACAAGGGCCGCACCGAGCCCCCGCCTCATGGAACCGCCCTTTCCCTCTTCGCGGCGACGGCCTCGCCCTCCGCGATCCGGCCGCCGGAAAATTATGGCACCCGGCCGGCGGCTGACGGCATCCCCGTCGTTCATCCCGTGCGGGACGCCAAACGGTCCGCGGCCGGGTCGTCGAACGCCGTACCGATCACCCGGAGGGAGCCGGAGGGTCCCGGCCCGGACGCCTTCGGCTCCATGGCGCCGGCAACGATCGCCATGTCGGCCACGGTCTTCCCGGCCTTTCCTTCCCCGGCAGCACGCTTCCGGGAGCGCCCCATGCCGCAGCCACGGAACTCAACCATTGTGTCCTCCTCACCTGCACCGGTTCAGGGTTGAGCCGTCGGCCGGCGGCGACGGCGATTCCGCCGCTCCCATGCACTCGCAGGTGCTCCACGAGCACGCTTCGCCCTTGGGCCGCCGTTGGGGCGACAGCAAGACCTCTATGGTGCCGCGCAGCCCGAGGAGATGACGAATGCGGTCGTCTATGTCGTCCAGATGCCGCTTCAAAACCTGTTCATACTCAGGCTGTCCGCCCGGGCAGCCCTTGCCATCGGCGAGGGCGAGCAATTTGCGGATGTCAGGGAGACCCAGACCGAGCAAACGCGCATGGTAGATGAACCGGAGACGGCCGACGTCGGCTTCGCCGTACACGCGATTGCCACCGGTATGGGCGCCGCTGTTCCGCCGTTGGGCCCTGGGGATCAGTCCGATCTGCTCGTAGTAGTGGATGGTTTTGATCGTCAGGCCCGAGGCCTTGGCGGCCCTCCCGATGCCGTAGTCATGCGTATCCATGGCGATGCCTCCATCCATGACCGGCACTATAGAACCTCCTGTAACTGGAGGTTCAACACTTTAATCGCCTTCAAGCACCGCCGCCACCTTCGATCTAAAAGCGGATACCAACGTCCACGCACTCCGACGAACATTATTGGTCATTCTGCTTGGACAGGTGGACAGTGGTATCATTATTAAATGATTTCTCCGCTTGCCGACCCGACTTACCGCCGTCTTTTCGCCGCCCAGGTAATTGCCCTGGTTGGCACCGGCCTCTCGACCGTCGCGCTGATGTTGCTCGCCTATGACCTAGCCGATGGAGACGCCGGCGCGGTTCTCGGCACTGCCCTTGCGCTCAAGATGATCGCCTACGTGGGCATCGCGCCCTTCGTGGGCGGGATCGCCCACAGGCTGCCCCGCAAGGCGTTCCTCATCGCCCTTGATGTGGCCCGCGCCGCATTCGTGCTCTGTCTACCCTTTGTGGACGCGGTGTGGCAGGTCTATGTCCTCATCTTTGTGCTGAACGCTTGCTCGGCAGGGTTCACGCCGACGTTTCAGGCGACCATCCCGGACGTGCTCCCCGATGAGGCTCGCTATACCCGAGCCCTCTCCCTGTCTCGGCTCGCCTATGACTTGGAAAACTTGGTCAGTCCGACCGTGGCGGTCATCCTCCTGACCGTGGCGAGTTACGATGCACTGTTCGCGGCGAACAGCGCCGCTTTCATCGTGTCGGCGTTGCTGGTTTTTTCCGTGACGCTGCCTAAGGCGGCCCCGAGCGACCGGCCGGTAGGCGTCTTGGTTAACCTGACCTTTGGGGTTCGTTCATACATTGCGACGCCGCGCTTGCGTGGCCTTCTGCTCCTGTCGCTCGCCGTGGCCGCCGCGGGCGCCATGGTCATCGTCAATACCGTTGTCTACGTGCGCGGCACCCTCGGCGGTTCGGACACGGATACGGCCCTGGCTTTCGCTGCGGCGGGCGCCGGGTCGATGCTGGCGGCCGTGCTGTTGCCACTGGTATTGGAAAGGCATCCGGAGCGGCCGGTAATGCTTGCCGGCGGCCTACTGATGAGCCTGGGATTGATCCTTGGCCTGACACGTCCAGGGTTCCTGGTGCTCCTGTCGATCTGGTTCCTCCTCGGCGTGGGATCGTCCCTGGTTCAGACGCCAGCCGGGCGACTGCTACGCGCCTCGTGCCAGCCGTCGGATCGTTCTGCATTCTTTTCGGCCCAGTTCGCGCTGTCGCATGCCTGCTGGCTTTTGACCTATCCCCTCGCCGGCTGGTTCGGTGCGGAGGTCGGTCTGCCGGGCGCGTTTGCGATTCTGGCCGGGCTCGTCATCGTTGCCACGGCCGCGGCCGTGCGCGTGTGGTCGGTGGAAACCACGGCGGAGCTAGAGCATGTTCATGAGGAGTTGGACCATGAACATCTCCACGTGCATGACGGGCATCACCAGCATAAGCACGAGGGCTGGGAAGGCCCCGAGCCGCACGGACACCCGCACCGGCACGAAGCGTTGAAGCATAAGCATGCTTTTGTGATCGACCTTCATCACCCACGGTGGCCAGCCTGATCCTTTTCGCAAAGCGGGCCGGCGTGCGTCCACGGGGAAGGGGCGCCGGGGCGCGGCCCCATCCGGCGCAGCCGGCGCGGATCGATTCAGTCGAGGACCCACGCCACCAGGGTACTACGCCGGTTCCTCCTTCAGCCATTCCTCGATCAGCCAGCGCGAGATGGAGTCGGTGCGCGGCAGGCGCAGGCCTTGTTCCTCGAAGCGCCCGATGTCATCGCGGGTGAACCAGCGGGCGTCCTCCAGCTCGTGGCTGTCGCAGGTGATCCCGGTGGTTTCGGCCTCGGCCCGGAACCCCAGCATCAGGGACGCCGGAAAGGGCCACGGCTGGGACGCGCGGTAGCGCACGCCGCCGACCGTGATACCGGCTTCCTCCAGGACTTCGCGGGCCACCGCTTCTTCCAGGCTCTCGCCCGGCTCGACGAACCCGGCGAGGGTGGAATACATGCCCCGCGGCCAGCGCGACTGGTGGCCGAGCAGGCAGGCGCCGCTTGCTGGGCGGGTCACCAGCATGATCACGGCGGGGTCCGTGCGCGGGAAGTGCTGGCGCCCGCAGGCCGGGCCGGTGCAGACGCGCATGTGGCCGCCCTGGCGGGCCTCGGTGGGACTGCCGCAGTCGCCGCAGAAGCGGTGGCGGTGGTGCCAGTAGACGATCCCCCGGGCATAGGCCAGCAGCATCCCCTGGCGCCGCTCCATCAGCGCCCCGGCCTGGCGCAGGTCCATGAACTCCGCCCCGTCCTGAAGGGGGGCGAGCGCCGCCTCGTCGTGGGCCGAGACGTCGGCGGCGAAATAGGCGACCTCGCCGTCCATGCCCAGAAGGGCGACGCTTTCGGCGATGCGGACCAACGCCCGGGCCGGGGACCCGGTGATGGTGACGGCGCTGGGCGAGTCCCCGCCGGCGATCAGGTTCAGGCCGCGCCACACGGGCACGATTTGGGTGGCGCCGTCGTCGAGGCGCTCGGCGACCCAGCCCTCGTCGCGGCGCAAGGCGGCGGCGCGGTCGAGCGCGGCGCCGGTGTACATCAGGTACTCGGCCATGGCGCGAGCCTGACACAAGCCTCCGCCCCGGGCAACGCCGCGGCCCGATCGCGGGTAGTGTCTCAGTGTGAAATTTGATGCGCTGAACGCGCAAAGCGCACTCGAATGTCGGCTTTGCGGATGCAAGCGGTCGTCGTTCCGGTGCGGTGATTGAGTCCGCTTTTAGCCGGGAAGCGGAAATCAATTGCCGAAACTTCTGCTTTCGGCGGCACGCGATCAAGGCTCACGCCTTGAATTCACATTGCCCATGGAAAACTGAAGTCTCAATCGTCGAATAGTGCGGAGATTTCTTTAAAGGTTGCCGCATCACCGGCATATCCAAAAGTACCGTCATTGAGGATTTCCTGAGCCCCGCGAAGCGCGGCACCGAAGGCGGTGCGAAACAAGTTGGATCCAATGCTGATCCGTTTAACGCCGAGTTTACCAAGCTCCGTCACCGAAAGGTTCATACCTGGCAAACCGGCGAGGACATTGATGGGTCGATCGACCGAGGTGACGATGCTTCGAATGTCATCAGCCGTTCGGGGACCGGGCGCGTAAAGTACGTCGGCGCCTGCTTCCTGATAAGCCTGCAAGCGCTTGATCGTGTCCCCCAGATCGGGTCGGCCATGGAGGAAGTTTTCAGCCCGGCCGGTAAGCATGAACGGTCTGTCGAGACTACGTACTGCTTCCGCGGCGGCGGCAACCCGTTCAACGGCAACCGACAGTTCGTAGATCGGCGCATCACCGTAGGTTCCGGAGCCAAATACGTTCAAGTCCTCAATCGAACATCCCGCAATACCCGTCTCGGCGAGACGACGGATCGTCTCGGCGACGCCTTCCGGGGTCTCCGCATAGCAACTTTCCGCGTCTGCGTTGACCGGCAACCCGGTCGCATCGACCATCATGCGGCAATGGGACAGAACATCTTCAAGCGTTGCCGTCCCTTCAATTCTGCCATCGGCGAAATCGAATCCGGCACTGGTGGTCGCCAGTGCCTTGAAGCCGAGCTTCGCCAACATGCGGGCCGAGCCGCGATCCCACGGATTGGGGATGACGAATGCCTCGGGTTGTTCATGCAGATTTTGGAAATCGGCGGCAGCGGCGTATTTGGGCATGGGGGGTCAATCCTGCGTCGGTAAATAGTGGCCGGCCCATTTCTACACAATGTTGAAACTGACGGAAACCCGCGTCCCCTCGCTGAGGTTCGAATGTCCGCTAAGGGTTATTGAGCAGAAGTGCCGATGACCCTGCGCCAATGTCTGCCGCCCAGCGTAAAGCAGACATGATCCGCTAAAAAGCGGACGTTCAGGGCGTTGGTTCGCCACGATTTCAAACTGAGACACTAC
This sequence comes from Pseudomonadota bacterium, assembly GCA_022567015.1. Taxonomy (GTDB): domain Bacteria; phylum Pseudomonadota; class Alphaproteobacteria; order Rhodospirillales; family 2-02-FULL-58-16; genus JACZQZ01. The sequence goes on along the minus strand of JADFHR010000012.1, from coordinate 2,751 downwards.
CCTATCGCGCGATGTCGATGCCGTCCGCCGACGGCTCCGGGTCTCTCCCCGCACCGCCGTCATTGGCCCTTTGCTCCCGCACCCCGTGCGCTGGTATAGTGCCGGTGGGAGGCCGGCGGTGGACAGGCCGCTCGCCAACCCGGTCAGATCCGGAAGGAAGCAGCCGTAACGAGGTCCGGCCTGGGTCGTCGTTCGGTCTCCCACCCCGCCGCATCGATGGTATCGACGCTTACGCACCGGGCGCCCATGACCGAGCACGAGTCTCCCGAGTCTCCCGAGCCGCCCGCCCCGGACCAGCCCCCCGGCGAAGGGCCGTCGCCGGCTCCCGGCGCGCAATCGGAAGCGGCGGAGTCCGCCCACTACCAGGTCCTCGCCCGCAAGTACCGGCCGGCCACGTTCGCCGGGCTGATCGGGCAGGAGGCGATGGTGCGGACGCTGACCAACGCCATGGGCTCGGGCCGGCTGGCCCATGCCTTCATCCTCACCGGCGTGCGCGGGGTCGGCAAGACGACCGCGGCGCGCATCATCGCCCGCTGCCTGAACTGCGTCGGAGCCGACGGAAGCGGCGGCATCACGCCGGAGCCCTGCGGCGTCTGCGAGCACTGCCGGGCCATCGCCGAGGACCGGCACATGGACGTGATCGAGATGGACGCCGCCAGCCGCACCGGCGTCGACGACATCCGCGAGCTCATCGACGGCGTGCGCTACCGGCCGACCTCGGCGCGCTACAAGGTCTACATCATCGACGAAGTGCACATGCTGTCCAAGCACGCCTTCAACGCCCTGCTCAAGACCCTGGAGGAGCCGCCCGAGCATGTGAAATTCATCTTCGCCACCACCGAGGCGCGCAAGATCCCGGTGACGGTCCTCAGCCGCTGCCAGCGTTTCGACCTGCGCCGCATCGACGCCGAAACCCTGGCCGCCCACTTCAAGGGCATCGTCGAAAAGGAAGGGGCCAAGGTCACCGACGGCGCGCTCAACATGATCGTCCGCGCCGCCGACGGCTCGGTGCGCGACGGCCTCTCGCTCTTCGACCAGGCCATCGCCCATTCCGGCGGCGAGGTCGGCGAGGACCAGGTGCGCCGGATGCTCGGCCTGGCCGACAGGACGATCACGTTCGACCTGCTGGACGCGGTGATGAAGGGAGACGCCGACAAGGCGCTGCGCACCCTGGGCCAACAGTACGCCGCCGGGGCCGACCCCGGGGCGGTGCTGGAGGACATGCTGGAACTGACCCACTGGCTGACCCGCATCAAGGTCGTGCCCGGTGCGGCGGACGCCTTCGGCGTGCCCGAGGCGGAGCGGGTGCGCGGCGGCGAGATGGCGGAGAAGCTGTCCATGGCGGCGGTGGCCAGGGCCTGGCAGATGCTGCTCAAGGGACTTGGCGAGGTGCGCCTGGCGCCCCGGCCCGAGCAGGCGGCGGAGATGATCCTGGTGCGCCTCGCCTTCGCCTCCGGTCTGCCGACGCCGGCGGAGGCCCTGAAAACCCTCGGAGACGGCGGCGGCGCGGCCCCCGCGACCCCCGGGGGGCCACCGGGGGATGTCCCCCCGACAGCGTATGCGGGGGGCGCGCCCGCGACCCCCGGGGGGCCACCAGGGGGTGTCCCCCCGACAACGTATGCGGGGGGCGCCCCCGCGACCCCCGGCGAAACGGCGCCCCGGGCCCAGGCGCCAAGGACGCCCGCCACCGAGGCGCCGCGCACCGATGGCGGCCCGGGCCCCGGCGATCCCGCCGGCCGCGTCACCGGCACGGACGATCCCGCCGGGGGCGCGCCGGAGGCGCCGGCCGGACCGGCCGCCGGGAGAAAGGCCGAGGCCTCCGAGCATCCCCTGGTCAAGGCGGTGATGGAGACTTTTCCCGGCGCCACCATCGACAAGGTCAGCGTACGCTCGGACGCGGAACCACCGGCCGACAAGGACGCGTAGTACCCTCTATCACAATAGGATGACACGTGTGACGGCCATGGGTGGCCATTCGGCTCCACCGCCGCCGGGGGCGCGGCGGGCGGAAAACCGGCCGCGCCCTCGTTCCAACCACATCGGGTTCCGAGGGGGCGGATTTTTATTCGTCGGGATAGTGATCCCGTCGTCCCCCCGCTTCGGGATCAGGACCGCCGCCATGTGTTGGACATCGGGAGCCGTGCGCCCCTGGGGGCGTTGGTGTCGGCGCCGCGGGACCGCCGGCGCCGGACCGTGCCCGACGGCCGGGACGAAACCAGCGGTTCATGTATTTCAATGCCCGCCTCGCACCGCACCGCCTTGATGCCTTTTTGTCCGGCCTTTGCCGCACGGCCGGGCCGCCTGCCGCGACGTCATCGCCGGGTGGATCCGTCATGATCGTCCTCCCCGTTGGTTGGATCGAGCGAATGAAAGACACCGCCATCGGAGCAGGGTGTGGTGGAAATTCAAAATTTTTGGGTTTCCCACCGGGCCGTTACGCCGGGCCGCCGTAACAAAAAAACCCCGCCACGGTGGGCGGGGCAAGTTCAGCAGGGAGGTTGCACGTCTTGGGGGCTGACGCTCATATTCCCGGGATGGTCGGGAAATTCAAAACTTTTGGAGTTCCAATGGAAATCCCGCGTGGCGGCGCCCGGGCCCGGAAGCCTCTTATCGGATGACAGGGCACAGGGGTTAATACCAAGGGGCGCCGATCATGACCCGACGAGCCGGCTTACCAAGGTTTTCGGCCCTAATACCAAGGGTCACTGATCATGACCCGACGAGCCGGCTTACCAAGGCTTTCGGCCCTAA
>JADFHR010000196.1 GCA_022567015.1 Pseudomonadota bacterium | reverse complement strand
CGCCCGCCCGTCCCTTCGACACCCATCTGGACAAGAACCCCGCCAACTACGCGCCGCTGTCGCCGCTGTCGTTCCTGGAACGCACGGCGGCGGTCTATCCCGACCATTGCTCGGTGATCCACGGCGCGCGCAGGTTCACCTGGGCCGAGACGTATGCGCGCTGCCGGCGCCTGGCCGGCGCCCTTGCCCGCCGCGGCGTCGGCCCCGGCGACACGGTGGCGGTGATGGCGTCCAACACCCCGGAGCTGTACGAAGCCCATTTCGGCGTGCCCATGACCGGCGCCGTCCTCAACGCCCTCAACGTCCGCCTCGACGCACAAACCCTCGCCCACTGCCTGGACCACGGCGAGGCCAAGATCCTGATCACCGACACCGAGTTTTCGGACCCCGTCAAGGCGGCGCTCGGCACCCTGGGGCGGACCCTGCCGGTGATCGACATCGTCGATTCCCAGGCCGCCGGCGGCGGCGAGCGCCTGGGCGAGACCGACTACGAGACCTTCCTCGAAGAGGGCGAGGCCGACTTCGCGTGGAGCCTCCCCGCCGACGAGTGGCAGGCGATCTCGCTCAATTACACGTCGGGCACCACGGGCAGGCCGAAGGGGGTCGTCTACCACCACCGGGGCGCCTATCTGAACGCGCTCGGCAACGCCATCGGCTGGCAGATGGGCCACCACCCGGTGTACCTGTGGACGCTCCCCATGTTCCACTGCAACGGCTGGTGCTTTCCGTGGACCCTGGCGGCATTGGCCGGAACCAGCGTCTGCCTGCGCAAGGTCGATGCGGCCAACATGTACGAAGCCATCGCCGAGCACCGGGTGAGCCACTTCTGCGGCGCGCCCATCGTGCTCAACTTCATCATCAACGCCACGCAAGAGGAGCGCCGCGCCTTCGACCATACGGTCCACGTGATGACGGCCGCCGCGCCGCCCCCGGCGTCCACCCTGGAGGCCATGCAGCGCATGGGCTTTCAGGTGACCCATGTCTACGGCCTGACGGAAACCTACGGTCCCGCCGTGATCTGTGCCTGGCACGACGAATGGAACGCGCTGTCCATCGAAGAGCAGACGCGGCTGAAATCACGCCAGGGCGTGGCCTACCCTGTCCTCGAGGGGCTGACGGTCATGGACGCCAACACCATGACAGCCGTGCCGGCGGACGCCGAGACCATGGGCGAGGTCATGTTCCGGGGCAATATCGTCGCCAAGGGGTACCTGAAGGACGCCGACGCCACCGGCGAGGCCTTCGCCGGTGGCTGGTTCCATTCCGGCGACCTGGGCGTTGTCCACCCGGACGGCTACATCCAGCTCAGGGACCGGTCCAAGGACATCATCATCTCGGGTGGCGAAAACATCTCGTCCATCGAAGTGGAAAGCGTGCTCTATGACCACCCCGCCGTGCTGGCGGCCGCCGTCGTCGCCAAGGCGGACGAGAAATGGGGCGAGACCCCATGCGCCTTCGTCGAGTTGAAGGACCCGGCCGCCGACGTCTCCGCCGACGACATCATTGCGTTCTGCCGCGACCGTCTGGCGCACTACAAGTGCCCCAGGCACGTGGTCTTCGGGGCCTTGCCCAAGACGTCCACGGGTAAGATCCAGAAGTTCAAGCTGCGCGAAAAAGCGAAGGCGGTGTAATCGGGGAGCCGCATGCGTCGAGACTTCCCTGGCTCCCCCTCGAGCGCGGACGCACCCGTGGTTCCCGGCCTCTAGAATCAACTAGAATCAAAACGACAAGGGCGTTTCGACTTTCGGGTCTACCGGTTCAGGGTGGCAAGTTGGTCTTTGATTCGGAGCTTCTGTTTCTTGAGGGCGACGAGATGGAGATCATCGGGGTAGGGATGGCTGTTTTCTTCTTCGATGGCGGCTTCGAGGGCTTGATGTTTGACCTTTAGCGAATCGACCCTTTCCTCAAGACCCATGGATATGTCCTCCGAAAATGGATCACTCCCGATCTCCGCAACCATAGGCCAAAACCATGCAAAACGCCAGAGCGATCGGGGGCCTTTTCAGTCGCCGAGGCTGATCCCCAGGCCGCGCGCGGTGCGCACCAGGGCCCCGTCCAAATTCACACAGCGGTTGCGGGTGATCACGTCGTCGAGCGCCACGTCCACCACCTCGCGGTTCTGCCAGGCCACCATGCACATGCTCTTGCCCTGGGCAACCAGGTCCACCGCATGCACGCCGAAGGCCGAGGCGATGATGCGGTCCCGGCTGCCCGGAACGCCGCCGCGCTGCACATGACCGAGAACGGTGACCCGGGTTTCCGCCCCGGTCAGGTGCTCGATCCGGGCGCCGAGCACATGGCCGACGCCGCCGTAACGAATCTCGCCGTCGGCGTGCTTCTGGTACACCGCCTCGCCGGACGCCAATTTCACCGATTCGGCGCAGATCACGAGGGCGTGGTTGCGCCCCTGTTCCCTCAGGCTCTTGATCTTTTCGGCCACCTTTTCGAGGCGGACGGGAATCTCCGGGATGAGGATGGCATCGGCGCCCCCGGCGATGCCCGCGTTGAGCGCGATGTGGCCCGCGTCCCGGCCCATGACCTCCAGGATCATCACCCGCTGGTGGCTGGCGGCCGTGGGCTGCAGCCGGTCCAGGGCCTCCACGGCGGCGGTGACCGCGGTGGCGAAGCCCACCGAGAACTCGGTCAGGGGCACGTCGTTGTCGATGGTCTTGGGAATGCCGATGAACTGGAAGCCGCCCTGCCGGGCCAGGCGGCTCAATATTTTCATGCTGCCGTCGCCGCCGATGCCGATGAGGGCGTCGAGGCCGAGTTCGCGGAACCCCTCGACGAAGGCGCCGGAGCGGTCCTCGACGGTTCCGTCGGGCAGGGGATAGGCAAAGGGATCGCCCTTGTTGACGGTGCCGAGGATGGTGCCGCCCATGCGCAGGATGTTTCCGGTGAAGATGCGCAGGCTCAGCTCCTCGACCATGAGCGGCCGTTCCATCAGGCCCATGGTGCCGTCCCTGATGCCGAGGACCTCCCAGCCATAGCCCTGGATCGCCCGGTGGACCACGGCCCGGATGGCCGCGTTCAGGCCGGCGCAATCGCCGCCGCTGGTCAAAACGCCGATACGCTTTGTCTTGGCTTCGGTCATGCCCGCTCCCCGGCGCCCGTCGCACGGCGCCACCGGCGTTCGTCGCAACGGCAATACCGTTTCTGGTAATTATTTGGTATGCTCAGCCTTCTTTGACTAGGCATCGAGGGAAGATGGAAGACATCAAGGACGTCAAGAAAAGGTTGGCGAAATTGAAGACCCAGCATCGCGATCTGGATGACGAGATCAACCATCTTGTCGAGAATACGCCCTTCGATCAGCTGGAAGTGCAGCGGCTGAAAAAGCGCAAACTGGCGCTCAAAGATTACATCATGAAGCTGGAAAGCAACTTGCTGCCCGATATCATCGCCTGAGCCTCCGCGCCGCATGTTCCTTCGGAGGGGCCGTCCCTAGGCGCCGGTCGGTTCCACGTCGGCGCCGGGATCGGGCCGTTCCTCTTGGGCCAAAAGATCCTGGTCGGCGGCGGCCAGAATCTCTTCCGCGTCGGCGCCGGGCTCCAGCACACGCGCCGCCGACGCCACATCGAGGACAATGTCTTCGCCCTGCCAATGGAACGGCCGGCCGCGCACGGCCTCGGCCACGGCCGCCCCCTTGGCGACGGCGCCCTCCACATCCGCGGCCAGGAGGACGATGCCGAAATCGTCGCCGCCCAGGCTGCCGACAATGTCCGTGGGGTGCAGTTTCTCGGCCAGCGCGCCGCAGACCTGGGCCAGCGCCTGATCCAGGGCGCGGCGGCCGTGTTCGCGCCGGATGGTCGCGCCGTTGGTGACGTGGAGCCTGAGCAGGCTCGCCGGCGCCGCCAGATGTTCGGACTGGGCCAGCACCTTGCCCAGTTCGCGCACGAAGGCGCGCCGGTTCAGGACCGGCAGGAAGCCGTGGCTGTCGGCCAGTTTTTGCAGGTTGGCCCGTTGGTCCCTGGTCCACTCCAGCGCCTGGCTGAGGTGTTCCGTCTTCTCCATCAGGGTGTCGATGGCCTGGTGAACCTCGGGCGTGAGCATGGCCGCCGGGATGCCCATGACCGTGACCGTGTCGGTGATGGAGCGCGCGGCGCCCGGCTGACGCCCGGCGTCGGCGTCACCCCCGGAGCCGCCGCGTCTGGGCTGCCCTTCAGGGTGTTTCCGCTCGCCCCCGGCGCTGCTTCCGTCGATGGGGGTGACGGTGTCCGCCTTCTTCACTTCCACCGCGCGCGTCCTGTCCGCTCGGCCGGGTGGCCGGCCCCGGCCCGTCCCCTGCCGTGTGCCTCCCTATGATCATGTCTGTGCGAAACCGGGTAAAGCAAATTTTCTTCCCTTCGCCGGCCCGGCGGCGGTTTTCGGGCGGCCCTTGCCTGGACTTCCCCGCTCCCTATAATTGGCGCCTTTCGCCACCGCCGGGCAGACGGATACGCACCGGCAGGAGGGGCCGGCATGAACACCACCACACCCGCCGTGGGCATCATCATGGGCAGCCGGTCCGACTGGGAAACCATGCGCCACGCGGCCGAGACCCTGGACAAGCTGGGCGTGGCCTCGGAAACCAGTGTCATCTCCGCCCACCGCAACCCCGACCGCCTGCACGACTACGCCGCCGGGGCCCGCGAGCGGGGCCTGAAGGTGATCATCGCCGGCGCCGGCATGGCGGCCGCGCTGCCCGGCGCCGCGGCGGCCCTCACCCCCTTGCCGGTCCTCGGCGTGCCGATCGGGACCAAGGACCTGGGGGGGCTGGACAGCCTGCTCTCCATGGTCCAGATGCCCGGCGGCGTTCCCGTGGGCACCCTGGCCGTGGGCCGGGCGGGCGCCGTCAACGCGGCGCTCCTGGCGGCGGCCATTCTCGCCCTCAGCGACGAAAAAACGGCGGCCGCCCTGGACGCGTGGCGGGCCGAGCAGAACGCCGCCGTCGCCGAACTCCCCACCGACACCTGAACCGGCCCCGGTCAGGCGGGCGGGGCGGCGGTGTCATGTCCGCGCGTGGTGGCGGTTCAGGGTGCCCGGCCATCCGATAACGCGCTCATCGGCGCTCACCAGAACCGCCTGGCGAAGGATGGCGGTGGCGCAGATCATGCGGTCGGCCGGGTCTCCGTGCAGCCCGTCGAGGGAGACGGCGGCGATGGCGATGTCGCCGGAGACGGCGATCTCGGCGATGCCCAGGTCGAGGACCGCGCGCCGCCAGGCGGCGACGGGCATGGCCAGCCCGATGCGCCCGCGCTGGGCGAGCATGGCCGTCTCCCAGAAAGTGATGGCGGACACGCCAAGGCGGTCCGCCCTGAGCGCGTCATCGGCGAGGGCGCGGGCCTGGGGGCCGAGGCCGGGGTCTCCCTCCATGAGCCAGATCAGCACATGGGTGTCGAGGAGGACGAAGGTCACCGCGCCGCGTCCCACTCCACGTCCACGGGCGCGATGATGTCGCCCTTGGCCGAGACGGCGCCGGCGAGGGCGCCGAACAGGGTCTTGGGCTTGCATATCACGGGCGCCAGACGGGCAACCGGGGTCCCGTTCTTGGTGATGACGATGGACTGGCCGGTCTCGGCGACCTCGTCCATGAGCTTCAGGCACTTCGCCTTGAATTCACCGGCCTTGATGGTTTTCATGATGGCCTATCGTTATGACCATAGACATGACCATGGTACTACCGCCTGCCCGCCCGATCAAGGAGGGATCACCGAAGCTACGATAACGCGCTCAGCGCTTACAAATTCTCGGCGTGCCTATGCGCCCGGCATGGCCTGGAATTTCCGAATTCGAATTTAAGCCTTGCCGCCCGCGCGGATCGCCAATGGATCCGCGCCGGGATATTTGATCCGGATCAAGGCCCCTCCCCCGCCTCGCCGCTACCGTGACCGCGAGGCACGGAAACAGGGGCAATACCAAGGGGCGCTGATCATGACCCGACGAGCCGGCTTACCAAGGTTTTCGGCCCTAAGCGTGCGCCGTGGCGATGCGGGGCATCGCGAAGCGTGCGCGACGCCGTCCGAAAGCCTTGGTAAGCC
>JADFHR010000195.1 GCA_022567015.1 Pseudomonadota bacterium | reverse complement strand
CTTACCAAGGCTTTCGGACGGCGTCGCGCACGCTTCGCGATGCCCCGCATCGCCACAGCGCACGCTCCTGGCCGAAAGCCTTGGTAAGCCGTCTCTATGGGTCATGATCAGCGACCCTTGGTATAAGGGCGGCCTGGTTGCCGCGCTCGCCGGCTCAGCCGGCGTCGTCCCGCGGCTTGAGCAGGCGCAGGAAGCAATCCTCGTCGGAAACCTTGGTCACGCCGTGCCCACGGACCTCCACGTGGGTCACCCGGTAGGCGCCGCCGCCCTCCGGCCGGTAAAGGAAGACATCGAGGATGCAGATGCTGTCCCGGTACTGCCAGATCTGGGCGGGGTCGTCGCGCCGCTTGAAGGACGGCTCTCCCAGGAGGGCCATCACCTGATGGTGTTCGAGGCCGAGCAGGGTGCGGGGGGCGGGCACGCGACCGGGGCCGGGAACGATGTCACGCCCGCGCACATCCGGGCTCATGGCCAGGTCCGGCAGGCTCTTAGGCGCCGGGGCCGGGGTTTCCGGCGTCTCCGCCCCCCGCGCTTGTTCCGCGGCAACCCCTTCGTCCGCCTCCGTGGCGGAATAATCGATAACCTTCGGTGGCTGGACGGGCTCGCAGGCGACGGCGCCGAGGACGATCACCGCCGCCGCAACCGCGGCCGCCGGCCGCCGAGGGAAACGTTGAGACGGGAATAACGGCTTCCGGCTCACGCCTTCTCCGGGGATACGGTGGACGTTTTCGGAAGCTCGTCCGGCGTTTCCGGCGTTTCCGGCGCTTCCCGCGCTTCCCGCGCTTCCGGCGCTTCCCGCGCTTCCGCCTGCTCGTCCTCGCTCAGGGCGTGCATGTCGCCCGAGATCTCGCCGCCGGATTCGATGACGATGTTTCCGTAGCGTATGGACCCGCTTACCCGCCCGCCGGTGCGCACGGTCAGCTTTTCGTAGGCGATCAACGTGCCCTCGTACCGGCCGCTGATGTCGGCCTCTTCGACCTGGGCGTCGCCCTTGAAGAATCCGTTGGGGGCGACCTCGATCACCCGGGCATTGGTGAGCGACGCTTCGACGCGGCCCTCGACCACCAGCCTGTCGCACGACGTGATCTCGCCGCTCAGGTGGATGTCCTGTCCGACAATCAGCTTCTTGTTCTCGGCGTCTACGGGCCGGCCCGGCTCGATCCGCCTGGGCGAGCCGGGAATCTCGACCACGCGGCGCGGAATCTCGGGACGGAACGCGGCCTGCCCCGGCGGTTTCCCCGGCGTGTGCGATCCCTTCTTGGAAAACGGCTTCAAGGGCGGCGCGTCGAATTTCCGGGTGCCTTCTTCCCCTTGGGCTTTGCCCTCGCTGCCGTCGCCGTGTTTTTTCCCAAACATGGTGTTTCTTCCCTTCACCTTGGGCCCGCCCGGCTACGCCGCCTGGCCGCGGGGCCGCCAAAGCTCGAACAGGTGCACCATGACGGCGGTAGCGGTGACGGGGGCCAGCAGATTCACCACCGGTACGGTCAGAAGCAGGGCGATGACCAGGCCGGCGAGGAAAAGCTGTCCCCGGTGCGCCTTCCGCAGCGCCCGGGTCTCGGCGTTCCCGACCCGGCGCAGGGCCACCAGCTCGAAGTATTCCCTGCCCAGAAGATAGCCATTTACGGCGTAGAAAACAAAAGGGAAAACCGGGGGCACAAAAAGAAACAGCAGGGCCGCCGTGTTGAGGACCATCAGCGCGCCCAAAAACTTCGCCGTCGTGAGCACGATCGCGGCCACGCCCGCGCCCGGCGCTTCGGGCAGATGGGGATAATGGCGGGCTTCCACGGCGCGCACGACGGCGTCCAGGAGGACGGCGGTCACCGCGCTGACCACGCCCGGGAAGAGGAGCCAGGTGAAGACCAGTGCCGTCAGCCCGCCCGCCACGTCGGCCAGCGCTTCCAGCCAACCGCGTTCGAACAGGGCGGTGTTGGCCAGCAGATAGCCGACGGCCGTCCACAGGCCGGCGAAGACGGCGAGCGAAATGCCCAGGCCGGTCCAGACGACGCGCCTGACGGCGGGATCACCAAGCTGGCCTATGGCCTTAAAAAAGGCGCCCAACACGTCGACGCTCCGGATATTCAATGAAAAGCCGCTGCGCGGACGGTTTGTTTACCCGCCGCCGTCGGCCCGGGCAAGGGGATAGGGGTCGTCGGGCGCGGCCGGGCGACGGCGCGCAACCCCTCCCTTGTGACGCCTTGCGCCGCCGTTATACTGCGCCCGGCCGGTGGGGCGGATGAGGAGAAGAGCGGCCATGGCGGAGACCCGGTTCGACGTGGTCGGCATCGGCAACGCCATCGTCGACGTTCTCGCCCATGCCGATGACGGGTTCCTGGCCGAGCACGCCCTGGCCAAGGGGGCCATGACCCTGGTCGACCCCGTTACGGCGAACCGGCTTTATGCGCACATGGCGCCGGCGGTCGAGTGTTCCGGCGGCTCGGCGGCCAACACCATCGCCGGGCTGGCGTCGCTCGGCGGCGCCGGCGCCTTCGTCGGCAAGGTCTGCGACGACCAGTTGGGAGACGTCTTCCGCCACGACATCCGCGCCCTCGGCGTCACCTTCGACACGCCGCCGCTCAGGGACGGCGCGCCCACCGCCCGGTCGCTCATCCTGGTCACGCCGGATGCCCAGCGCACCATGCAGACCTGCCTCGGCGCGTCGGCGGAACTGGCGCCCGCGGACATCGACCCCGACATCATCGCCGCCGCCAGGTTCACCTATCTGGAGGGATACCTGTGGGACCCGCCGAAGGCCAAGGAGGCTTTCGTCAAGGCGGCCACGGTGGCCCACGACACCGGCCGCATGGTTTCGCTCAGCCTCTCCGATCCGTTCTGCGTCGAGCGCCACCGGGCCGAATTCCTGGACCTCCTGGAGGACCACGTGGACGTGGTGTTCGCCAACGAAGCGGAAATCACGTCGCTCTACCGCGAAGACACCTTCGACGCGGCCCTGCAACGGGTGCGCGGCCATTGCCGGATCGCGGCGCTGACGCGCGGCGAAAAGGGCTCGGTCGTCGTATCGGGCGACGAGACCCATGTCATCGACGCCGAGCCGGTGGACCGGGTGGTGGACACCACCGGGGCCGGCGATGCCTATGCGGCGGGGTTCCTGTACGGCCTCACCCACGGCTTCGGGCTCGCCGCCTGCGCGCGCATCGGCGGCATCGCCGCGGCCGAGGTCATCGGCCACGTCGGCGCCCGTCCCGACACCTCGCTCAAGGATCTGGTCGCACGGAAGCTGGTATGACGGCGTCGGGGACCGCGGGGCACGTCCGGGATTCGTAAACGGGAGACCGACAGTGGACCCGCGCACCATCTTCGCCCGTGCCCACGGGGACGCCGCATGAAGACCTGGCGGGAGGCGGCGAACGTCTACCTGGACCGCCGGATGCTGGTCATCCTGTTCCTCGGGTTCTCCAGCGGCCTGCCCCTGCTGCTGGTGTTTTCCACCCTTTCCGTCTGGCTCAAGATCGAAGGCGTCTCGCTCACCGCCATCGGCCTCTTCTCCCTGGTCAGGACGCCGTATACGTTCAAGTTCCTGTGGGCGCCGGTGATCGACCGCATCACGCTCCCCGTCCTCGGCCGGCTGCTCGGCCGGCGGCGCGGCTGGGCCATCGCCACCCAGGCGGCGCTGATGGCGTCGATCGTCGCCATGGCGTCGACCAGCCCGGCGGAGAACCCCGCGGCGACCGCGTTTTTCGCCCTTCTTGTCGCCTTCTTCTCGGCCAGCCAGGACATCGTCATCGATGCCTACCGGGTGGAAATCCTGGAAGACGACCAACAGGGCGCGGGCGCCGGCACGATTGTCCTGGGCTACCGGATGGGCATGCTGACGGCGGGCGCCGGCGCCCTGTGGCTGGCCTCGGTCTTCACCTGGAACCAAGTCTACACGATCATGGGTATCGTCGTGGTGGTGGGCATGATCACCGTCCTGTTGGCGCCCGAACCCGGGACCGGCGGATCGGCGCGCTCCGCCGAGGCCGAGGAGGAACGCGTCCGCGGGCACCTTGCCTCGGGCATGTCCCTCCGGTTGGCGCGTCTGCTGGCCTGGTTCTACGAGGCCGTGATCGCGCCCTTCCGCGACCTCATGACCCGCCCGGGCTGGGGCGCCATCATCCTGTTCATCATGCTGTACAAGCTGGGCGAGGCCTATCTCGGCGTCATGGCCAATCCGTTTTACGTGGAGATGGGGTTCACCACGGTCGAGATCGCCAACGTCAGCAAGGTGTTCGGCCTCGGCGCCACCATCGCCGGCGGCCTGATCGGCGGCGTCATGGTCAGCCGGCTGGGGATCATGCGGACCCTGCTGATCTGCGGCGTGCTGCAGATCGCCGGCACCCTGGTGTTCGTGCTCCAGGCCCTGGCCGGGCACAGCGTGCCCATGCTGATCGTCACCATCGCCGCGGAGAACATCACGTCGGGCATGGCCACGTCGGCCTTCGTCGCCTATCTGTCCAGCCTGTGCAGCCAAGCCTACACGGCGACCCAGTACGCGCTGTTGAGCTCCTTCATGGCCTTCGCCCGGGACGTGCTGTCGGCGTCGGCCGGGTGGATGGCCGAGTACCTGGGCTGGGTCGGCTTTTTCCTGTTCAGCGCCGCGGCCGCCGTGCCCGGTCTTCTCGTGCTGCTGTGGCTGATGCGCCGGTTGCCGCCCGAACCCGCGGCCGCCGGCGGCTAGGATTATAGGACACGGGGGGGCGCCGGGAGGGACCGACCATGGGCGAACGGATAGCCATCATCGACGGCGACATCACCAAACTGGAGGTCGACGCCATCGTCAACGCCGCCAACGAACGCTTGCTCGGCGGCGGCGGGGTGGACGGCGCCATACACCGCGCCGCGGGGCCCGAATTGGTGGACGAATGCCGGGGGCTGGGCGGCTGCCCCACCGGCGAGGCCAGGATTACCGCGGGCTATCAACTGACCGCCCGGCACGTCATACACACTGTCGGGCCGGTTTATCGGGACGGCTGTTCCGGTGAACCCGAATTGCTGGCCGGATGTTACCGCAACAGCCTGCGGCTTGCCGTGGAAAATGGAGTGAAAAGCATCGCCTTTCCCGCAATCAGCACGGGAGTGTATGGTTATCCGCTCGAGGAAGCGGCCCGTATCGCTCTGTCTGTAACGCTCGCTTTCCTGGAGCAGGATACATCCATCGAGCAGGTAGTATTTTGTTGTTTCGGGGAGGAGGCCGTCGATGTATATAACCGGTTCTTTAAGGAAGTCTTTTGATGCGGTGAAAAAGCTCTTCAAAATCACCGTATCCGGGCGTGTCCAGGGAGTTTTCTATCGCGACTCCGCTCGACAAACAGCACAAGAGTTAGGCATAGCCGGGTTTGTGCGCAACCAACCCGACGGCACGGTTTACATCGAAGCCGAAGGTGAAGAAAAATACCTCAGAGAACTGGTCCGCTGGTGCCGCCGAGGGCCGCAATGGGCGCATGTTGAATCAGTTGAAGTAGAAAAAGGCGAACCGGCCGGTTACACCGAGTTTGAATCGAAAGGGTAAAGTGGTAAAGGGGCGAAGGGGTAAAAGTTCAAGAGCTTGAAGACCAAAGACCTTTCTTCTTGCTTCTGATTTCCTTGTTCATCTGGCGGGGCGGATGGCTATTGCTGCTCCACTCATTACTAGCAGGCTTGAGGCGTAAAATGATCCGCCCGGTATTTCCACGAACACAATATAAGCCATTAGCCCGGCAAAAATGAACTGGCTCAGGTTGATGATCGTAACGGTCTGACCACGCAGGTGCTTGAGGGCGTAGTTTATACAAGAGTGCCCCAACACAGTTGGCACCAATGCAATTCCCAAAATAAGCAAGAGGTCCCGGCCCGGGTAGGACCGAAATGGGCTTTCAACTATATCGAAGGCCGTCCAGCCTATCAGCCCCAGCGTCAGGCAAATCAGTCCCGCGCCCAGGTAAACGGGCGCAAGGTAAAACCATATTGAAACAAAATCGCGATTCCTGCGGGCGAAGGCCAGGTAAACCGCATACAACACCATGGAAGCAAAGCAAACGGCGTCGCCCAAGGCATGTTCGGGGCTGAAATAGTAATCTGATACGCCCAGAATCAGCACGCCTGCAAACGCTATGAATGTGCCCGCAACTTCCCTCCGGTTAACCACTTC
>JADFHR010000194.1 GCA_022567015.1 Pseudomonadota bacterium | reverse complement strand
GACGCCGGGGGCCGCGGGGGCGTCCCCCGCATACCGTCGCCGGGGGAACACCCCCCTTGGTCCCCCCGGGAGCCTCGCAAGACCGCCCTTCGGGTCGCTTTTCCCGTCTCCTCGGGGGTCGCGGGGGCGTCCCCCGCATACGTTGTCGGGGGGACACCCCCCGGTGGCCCCCCGGGGCGTCGGGAACGCTTGACGATGGCCCCGCATCGCCGGCGCGTCCCCTCCTGCCGAGGAAACGGGAAAAACGATCGTATAGTGCACGAATCTCTGGGACAGGACACTATGTCCCGAGGGCGCCGGCAAGGCCTTCCAGGTCGTCGGTGACGATGTCCCAGTCCCCTTCCGCGCTCAGCTCCGTCGTCTGGCCGGGCCCGTATTCGCTGGGGCGGGGGAAGAACGCGGTGCGCATGCCGTGGGAGGCGGCGTGGGCCAGGTCGTAGTTGTGCGCCGCCACCATCATCACCTGCCCGGGCTCGAGGCCGAGCAGCTCGATAGCCCCGAGATAGGCCTCCGGGTCCGGCTTGTAATGGTGGAAGTTCTCCGCCGTCAGCACGCAGTCCCACGGCAGGCCGGCGTGCTTGCCCATGTTGACCAGACAGGCGAAGTTGCCGTTCGACAGGGTCGAGAGCACGTATCTGGTCTTCAGGCGCGTCAGCCCCGGCACCGCGTCCGGCCACCCGTCGAGCCGGTGCCAGACGCGGTTGAAGTGGTCCTTTTCCGCTTCCGTCCATCCGCCGATGCCGTACCCGGCCAAAAGTTCCTCCAGCTTGGCGCGGTAGATGTCGTCGACGTTGGTCCACGGAACCTCGCCCCTGCGCACCCGGTCCATGCCGGGATGGTAAACGCTTTTCCAGTCGTCGACGAAGGCCTCCCAGTCCACCGAAAGCCCCTTCGCCTCGCCCAGGGCCGTGGCCTCGGCGATGATGCTGCCGCGCCAGTCGACGACCGTGCCGAACACGTCGAAGGTCAGCGCCTTCACCGCGGATACGTCCATCGCTTAAAACCTCCCTTGCCTCGGCGCGAGGCCCGCGCGTCAGACGCGGACGATCTTGCCCGGGTTCATGATGTTGTCGGGATCCAGGGCCCGCTTGATCGTTCGCATGACGCCGACGGCCTCGCCGTGCTCGGCGATGAGAAAGTCCATCTTGCCGTGCCCGATGCCGTGCTCGCCCGTACACGTGCCGTCCATGGCCAGGGCCCGCATCACCAGGCGCTCGTTGAAGCGCTCGGCCTCGGCGATTTCCTCCCTGTTGTCGGGATCGATCACCAGGATCACGTGGAAATTGCCGTCCCCCACGTGGCCGACGATGGTGGCGGTGAGCGGCGATTTCTCCAGGTCGGCCGTGGTCTCGGTGATGCATTCGGCGAGCCTGGAAATGGGCACGCAGACGTCCGTCGCCCATCCCCTGCATCCCGGGCGCAGGGCGACGGACGCGTAATAGGCGTCGTGGCGGGCCTTCCACAGTTTGTCGCGGTCTTCGGGCCGGGTCGCCCAGGCGAAGTTCTCGCCGCCCAGGTCGGCGGCGATGGCCTGCACCGTCTCCGCCTGCTCGGCGACGCCGCGTTCCGTGCCGTGGAATTCGAAGAACAGGGTCGGCGCGACGGCGTAATCCAGCTTCGAGTACCTGTTGACCGCCTCCATCTGGCGGGAGTCCAAAAGCTCGATGCGGGCCACCGGAACCCCGGACTGGATGGTCAGGATCACCGTGTCGACGGCGTCGGCGACGGTGGGAAAGGCGCAGACGGCGGCCGAGACCGCCTCGGGAATGCCGTACAGCCTGAGGGTGATCTCGGTGATGACGCCGAGGGTCCCTTCCGAGCCGACGAACAGCCGGGTCAGGTCATAGCCCGCCGCGGACTTGCGGGCGCGGCGGCTGGTGCGGATGACGCGCCCGTCGGCGAGCACCACGGTGAGCGCCAGCACGTTCTCGCGCATGGTGCCGTAGCGCACCGCGTTGGTGCCCGAGGCCCGGGTCGCGGTCATGCCGCCGATGGAGGCTTCCGCCCCCGGGTCGATGGGGAAGAACAGGCCGGTGTCGCGCAGGTGGGTGTTCAACTGCGCGCGGGTGACGCCGGCCTGGACGGTGGCGTCCATGTCTTCGGGGTTGACGGCGACGACCCGGTCCATGCCGCCGAGGTCGATGCACACCCCGCCGTAAAGCGCCGCCACGTGGCCCTCCAGGGACGTGCCGGCGCCGAAGGGGATCACCGGCACCCGGCGCCGGGCGCAGGCCTTGACAATCCCCGCCACCTCCGCGGTGGACTCGGCGAAGACCACCACGTCGGGGGGGTGGGGCGCATGGTAGGATTCGTCGCGCCCGTGCTGCTCGCAGACGGCCGCCGACGTGGACAGGCGCGGGCCTACGATCCCGCGCAGGGCCTCGATCAGATCGTCGTTCACTGGGGCCGCTTCCACCGCCATGCCGGAGCCTCTCCTGGAATTCCGTGATCGGGCCAAAGCTAGCGTCTGGGGTTCGCCCCTTCAAGGGGCCCGACACCGGCCGACCATCACCGGCGGTGCATGCGCGCGTGCGCGCATGACGGTCTATGTGCCTGGAAAGAAAGGCAAATTTTCCATCCGCGCCCCGGCACGGTTGCTTAACCCGTCTTGACGCGCTCGCCCCCCGATATGGTATGTGAACGGTCAGGTTCCGCAACCAGGGGAACACATGGGAAGGAACTATACGATGCCCGAAAAAGGAATCTACATGGAGGACAGGCTCGCGGGCAAACCGCTTTCGCGGGAGCGCCTGAGGACATGAAGGCGTTCGTGCGAACGGTGCTGGTTGTGGCGGGACGCGGGCTTGTCGCGTTGGCGCCCCTGTTCATGGCGGCCTGCGAAGAGCCGCTGCCGCCGGTGCCCGGTTACGTGGCCGATTCGGGCATCGTGATGGACGCCGAGCCCGTCTTCTGGCTCGACGACCGCCGGGTCCTGTTCACCCGGATGGAGTTGGTCGACAGGTCCAAGGGGCTGGAAGGCGGGGTCAAGCACCTGCTCACCGTCTGGCATACGGACACGGGAGAGGTGGAAAAGATCGATCACGGTTATTCGCCCAGGTTCTGCGCCAGCCCGGCGACGGACACGGTCTCCTATACCAGCGGCTACCTCGGCGAAGGGGCGAAGGCCGTAAGGATCTACGCCATAGGACCCTTCGGACACGGGCGACGGTACGTGCGCAGGGAGGACCCCGAGTCCAAGGACAAGGTGTTCAGCCGTTTCAGTTGCCGGTTCGTGAAACGGCCCGCCTGGCTCCGCGGACAGATCGTTCAGCCGCTGTTGCCCGGCGACGGATACCTGGACCTCGGCCTGTGGGGACCGAACCGCCCCGAGAAGGTGACCGTGCGCTATTATCCCGAGGGCAGCGACCGGGGAACGCCGGTTCCGTTTACCGCCCGGCAGCCACGCAGCGATTGCGCCCGCTACTATCCCTTCAAGGGCGCCTATTTCCTTGTCGATTGTTTCGGCGGCGACGAGGACGCAACCGTCTGCGAGCCCGCCTGGTGGTTCTGGCCCCGGGAACTGCGCTGGGAAAAGGTATGCCTGCCCTTCGGCATGGAGAACACCAGCGTCGTCCCCACCAAGCTGGGCCTGGTGGTGAACCACCGGGCCATCGCCCGCGGCGGCGGCGTCAAGGAGGCCGGCGTCTTCCTCTTCACCGGCGGGCGCAAGATCAGGCTGGTGGCCGGCTCGCCCGACGGCTGCAAGGTGGCCTTTCCCCTGAAGCCGGACATACGCCACGCATTTTCCGTCGAGGCCGACACCCGCCGGCCGTGGAAGCAGTCGGTGCGCATGATCGACCTGTGCGCCCACAAGGACGCTATCCTTTCCTTACCCGACCAACGGAGTTGACACACGGACCACACGACCAACGGACAGACACCCCATCGCGTCTTTTTCGACGCGGCTGCCGCCGCCTACGAGGACGGGAGCCCGCCGCCCAAAGGCTACAGACCGGTCAAACGGTTCGAGCACAGGGGGAGCGGGTTCACGGCCGTCGTCTACCAGAACGATGAAGGCGAACGCATCTACGCCATCGCCGGCGCGGAGAGTGGGCGCGACTTCGCCGCCAGCGTGAGACTCGGCGAAGAACAGTTCGGAAGCAGACCTTTCGGCAAGATGATCGAGGACGCGCGGGAATACTCAAAGAAGGCCGGCAAAACCGTCACCTTCACCGGCCACAGCCTCTGCGGCGGCCAAGGAATAACACGTTTGCTTCAAGGCCACGTTGCACAACCGATCATGAAAAAAACCATCACCAGCATTGGGATAAATGCCAAAACCACAACGGAAGCCTGCCATGCACCTGTTGCACTTCCATTGATGTGTGAAAAAAATCTACTCTTCAGCAACCAGCGTAATCCCATAGCCAGTATAAAAAATTCAAGAATAAAAACCACGAATGTCGGCGCAAAAGAAAATGTAAACATAGTAAATACAAGTATAAGCGGCAATACTGTTCCTCCGGGGAGAACGATCAACAGGTTCAGCATGAGCGCCGGCAGCCAGTTCCGTGCGACGCCCTGGCCCGAAATACCGCACAGCCACGCAGTGTGGAAGATCCAGGATAAAACCGTCAGCCAGGCATTTGTAAAATACTCACCCAAAAAGACATCGGGTATGCATTCCCATCTGTACACACCGATACCCTTAAGCAGAGCCGGCCAGCCGAACAGAAGGGCGACGAATGCACCGCCGAGAAGGACTATTGATTTTTGGTTCTCAGTCAACGTCGTACAACCTTTGATTTATAGCCACAAGCATATCATTGCCGCAAAAGGAAATGCGGAATTAATCGGTGGAATGGGTTGTGGGCATCGTTCCAGGCAACGCGAATGGCTTGGACCGGAGCACCCTGCGGCTATCCGCCGGCCGTTTTTTTCGACAGCAACAGCAACCGCAAAGGAAAGGAACAGAGATATGGAACCAGGCATCTACCTTGAAGTCAAACCCGCGACGATTAAGGGCGTCCGGTTGGGGAGCAATTTGCACGCCTACCTCGTATACCGGAAGGACGACGGCACCACCGAGGTGATCCGTGGCGGGCCAGACTTACTGGCTCTCGAACTCCAAGTGGAAACGGGCAAAAGTCTCGACAGCAATGCGCCCGAGGAAAACAAGAGCGAAGACGCACACGAGGGTCATGCCACGCCAGGTTCACGGCCGTCGCGCAGGTTATCCCTCGGCGGCCGGAAGCCCGAAGACGTTTGGAAGCTGATGAAGAAGAGGGCCGAAGAAATCGGAGCACGCAAGATCGTCTACTTCGCCGACTTCGATCCCGAAGACCCGAACCAAAACAGCAACTCGCTGACGGCGGCCGTTTTAAAGGCCGCCGGGATTCCGCTCGGGCAAAGCGTCCCTGATGGCATCAAGATTGACGACCTGCCCGGCATTAAGAACGACCTGTCTAATCCTCTGAAAAGAATACCCCCCATGGTCGACCCCGACCCGGCTTCCCGGAGTGATCGGAAGGGCAAGGAAGACCGCGCCGCCGCCGCCGATCCGGCGGATTCATCCCCCGAGGCGCGCAAGTTCCTCGACGACGTGGTCAAGCCCGGCAGCCCGGCCGACGAGATCCTCCTGAAGCCCGTCTCCAGATGGACCGACGACGAGCTGGGTGTGGTCATGGGCGCCCGCCTCGACCTGCCGTCGGGCCACCCCGAGCGCAACCGGATGGCGGACAAGGAGACCGAGTTCTTCAAGCGCTTCCACGGCGACGGCGCGACCCCTCCCATCCCCAAGGACCCCACCCCGGCCCGGGCGCCGGACGGCGGCGACCTGGCGTCCGCCCTCAGGCGCGTCGGCGCCGATGTGGTGCGCGCCGCCGGCAGGGACGGCCTGCCGCCGGCGCTGCGCGACCTGCAGCGGGGTATAAACCTGAAGCGCGACGCGGCGATGGAGTTGAAGGTGGACGGCGCCTTCGGCCCCCTGACGCGGACGGCGCTCAGGCGCGCCACGGCCGATCAGGGGTCGGCCGGGGTGGAGCGGTTGTTCGCGCTCGGGCGCTTCCACGGCTTCGCCGAGGACGCGGAGCGCGACGGGCCCGCGGGTCTCAAGAAAACGCTGGAGGCCACGTTCGCCGATCCGGGACGCACCCCGGCAAGGCCCGTCGGGGCGCTCAAGCGCCCGCTGAAAAACCT
>JADFHR010000193.1 GCA_022567015.1 Pseudomonadota bacterium | reverse complement strand
CCTGCGGGTCGCTTTTCCCGTCCCCTCGGGGCGTCGGGAAGGCTTGACGATGGCCCCGCATCGCCCGCGCCTCCCCTCCTGCCGAGGAAACGGGAAAAGCGATCGTATGGGTGCACTTTAGCTGATGCAGGCCACTAGTGCAGGCCCCAGTAGCGTTGTTTGTGCCGGGCCGTCAAGGGTCATCATCCTGGTTTTTTTTGGAACCCGGTGTTGAAAATTCGGCAATGCCTGTATTGAACAGTTTGTGGCTTCGTGAATTATTCGTCCGTGTTTGCTTCCCCGACATATACAACAAATAGACGATTTCCTACCGGCCATTTCCCCTAATCAAATACTGTCGACAACAATATTACTATCGGTCAGTAGTTTCACGCTATAAATGGATTGGTCTTACGTTGACAGGCCTTTCCGCGCCCGTTACGTTCGATCCTTCTAATGTATAAGAATTCTAATTCAATCCATGGGAGGAATTACGTCATGAAAAGCCGCATACTTGGTGTGGTGATTACGGCCCTCGCCGTCTTCCTGTTGGCCGGCGCCGCGCCGGTGTCCAAGGCGGAAGCGGCGAAGACGATCAAATGGAGGATCCAGACCGCGCTGCCCGCCGCCAGCATGTACATGGACATTATTAAAAACTTCGGCAAGCGCGTCGACGCGATGTCCGGCGGGCGGCTGAAGACCGAGGTGCTTCCGGTCGGTGCGGTGGTCGGGTTCTTCGAAGTCATGGACGCCGTCGACAAGGGCATCGTCGAGGGCGGGTTCACCTGGGCCCATTTCTTCTCGGGCAAGCGGCCGGCCGCCTACCTGTTCGCCGACCAGCCGACCATCGGCGGCATGGACCAGTTCACCTACCTCGCCTGGTTTTACGAGGGCGGCGGAAACGAGCTGTACAAGGATTTCATCGATAACGACCTGAAGGCCAACATGGTCGCTTTCATCAATTTGATGTCGGGCGGTCAGCCCCTCGGGTGGTTCAAGGAACCAATCAACAGCCTCGAGGATTTCCAGAAACTCAAGTACCGCTCGCCGCCAGGCCTGACCGGCGAGCTGTTCACCGGCATGGGCATCTCGGTGGTGGCCCTGCCCGGGGGCGAGATCGTCCCGGCGGCGCAGCGCGGCGTCATCGACGCCGGCGAGTGGATCAATCCCGGCGAGGACATCAGGCTGGGACTGCACCAGGTGTGGAAGAACTATTACCTGCAGGGCTTTCATCAGGCGTCGGATCTCGGAAGCATCATCATCAACAAGGACTTCTGGAACAAGCTGCCGGCCGACCTCCAGGCCATCATCGAGGTCGCGGCCATGGCGTCGGTCACCGAGTCGATCGCGGTGAACATCTACCGCAACGCCGCCGCCCTGAAGGAGATGCAGGATAATTTCGGGGTCAAGGTCCATGATACCCCGAAGGACCTCTATCCGGCTTTCTTGAAATCGTCCAAGGCATTGCTCGCCAAATACTCGGCGAAGGACCCCTTCTTCAAGAAGGTGGTGGAGTCGCAGGAGAAGTTCGCCAAGTTGACCGTCCCCTATTGGACGAAGCTTCTTGGGCTGTATCTGTATCTGGGCGAGGCTGCCACGAAGTAAGGCGGAAGTCCCCGAACGGGGCGTCGTGGGGCAAGAAGGGGGGGAGCGCAGCTCTCGTGCACCGCGCTTCCTTCTCTTTGCCTTGACGACGGTCTTGGCGGGGCGGCGCGGGACGCGCGCCCCATAGCCCATGGCTTAACAAGGGAGAAGGGCGCCCTTCGCCGGGGTCCGCCCGCGGCAACGAAGTGACTCCTACCGGTTCATTCCCCCTGCCCCTGCTCCGTATGGTGAATACGCTCGACGCCATCAGCCTATGGTCGGGGCGCATTTTCGCCTGGCTCATTATCCCCATGGTCGGGGCCTTGGTGTACGAGGTGTTCGCCCGCTACGGTTTTAACAGCCCCACCCTGTGGGCCTACGACGTGACCTACATGCTGTACGGCACCCATTTCATGCTGGGCTCCGCCTACACCCTGGCCCGCCAGGGCCACATCCGGACCGACTTTTTCTATCGCCTGTGGTCGCCGCGCTGGCAGGGTACGGTCGATGCGTTCCTGTACGCCTGCCTCTTCTTCCCGGCGATGGGTTTCTTCCTGTGGGATTCGTCGGACTTTGCCATGGTTTCGTGGATACGCGGCGAGGTCGGCATCTCCAGTCCCTGGAGCCCCCCGATCTACCCCTTCAAGACGGTCATGCCGGTGACCGCCGTACTGTTGATCCTCCAGGGCACATCGGAGTTCGTCAAAAGCCTCCATGCCGCAATTCGGGGGGAGTGGCTTTGAGCCCCGAAATCCTTGGCCTGGTTTCCCTCGGCGCCCTCTTCGTCGGGATATTCGTTGGCTTTCCCATTTCGTTCACCCTCATCTTCCTGGGGGTCGTCTTCGGCTACATCGGTTTTGGCCAAGTGGTCTTTTACCTCATGGTGCTCCAGTTCTTCCAGACCATGCGGGAGACGCTGCTGGCCGCGGTGCCGCTGTTTATTTTCATGGGCTATATCCTGGAACAGGCCGGGCTCATGGACCGTCTGTTCACCGGGTTCCGGCTGCTTTTGGCCCCGGTGAAGGGGTCTCTCTATATCGCCGTCCTGATTACGGCCACCCTGTTTGCCACGGCGACGGGGATTGTCGGTGCCTCGGTGACCATCCTCGGCGTGATGGCGGCGCCAATCATGATGCGGAGCGGTTACAGCGTCAGGCTCAGCGCCGGGACCATCGCCGCCGGGGGGACTCTGGGGATGCTCATCCCGCCCAGCGTCATGCTGGTGGTCATGGGACCGGTGATCGGCGTCCCCGTCACCGAGCTGTTCGCCGCCGCCATGGTGCCCGGCGTGCTCCTCGCAGTCCTCTATACGGCCTACGCCATCATACGATGTTACATCAACCCCGAGCTGGGGCCGGCTTTGCCGGTCGACCAACGGGCCGAATCGGGCTACGAGATCATGCGCGAGCTGGTGGTCGGCATTTTTCCCCTGGCCGTCCTCATGATGTCCGTCCTGGGGAGCATTCTGGCGGGCCTGGCCACGCCGACCGACGCGGCGGCAATGGGCGCCTTGGGCGCCTTGCTGCTTGCCGTCGCCTACCGCCGTCTCACCTGGCCCCGGCTCAAGGAGGCGGTTTACCGGACCATACAGACGTCGAGCATGATTCTGCTGCTCGTCGCCGCCTCGAATTTCTATGGCGCGGTGTTTGCCCGCCTGGGGACGGCCACCATGATCGCGGATTCCCTGCTGCAGATGCAACTTCCGCCCATGGCCCTGCTGGCGCTCATCCTGGGCCTCGTATTCCTTCTCGGCTGGCCCCTGGAGTGGGTGCCCATTGTCCTTGTCGTGATCCCTATCCTGCTGCCGTTGGTGATCGACCTGGGGATCGACCTGGTGTGGTTCTCCATCCTGGTGGCGGTGTGCCTGCAGACCGCCTGGCTGTCGCCGCCGGTGGCGTTGTCGGCGTACTACATCAAAGGCGTGGTCCCCGACTGGGACCTGAAGGACATTTATATCGGCATGATGCAGTTCATGGTCATTCAGCTCATCGGCCTGATTTTCATCCTGTTTTTCCCCGCCCTGGCCCTGTGGCTGCCGACCCTCCTTTTCCGGTAGCCCGGATATTTCATGAAGGGAACGGGAATTGCGGCGAGCAATGTTCGTCCAAGGTGGCTTTCGGCTGCGGGCGCCGATTTGGGCGGACAGGGCCGCCGCAAAACCGTTCAGCGGTGAACGGGACACGTTGGACCTTCGTGGAAACCGGCGCCATCCGTTGAGGGGCAAGCGCCGGCGTTCCATGCGCCAGCGCCTTCATGAAATATCCGGGCTGGGGTGCCCGCCACGCGCCTCCCGAACCGCCTACGGCGCCGGGCGCGGCCCGAACAGGATGACGGCGGTGCCGACCAGACAGATCAGGGCGCCCAGCACATCCCATCGGTCCGGGCGCGCGCCTTCGATCATCCACAGCCACAGCAGCGAGGCGGCGATATAGACGCCGCCATAGGCGGCGTAGGCGCGCCCGGCGAACAGGGCGTCGATGCGGGTGAGCAAGACGGCGAAGACGATGAGGGACGCCGTCCCCGGCACCACCCAAAGCACGCTCCGCCCCAGGCGAAGCCACGCCCAGAACGCGAAACAGCCGCCGATCTCGGCGACCGCCGCGGCTAGGTAGAAAGCAAGGGACCGCATCGGCCTTCTCTGAGAATGGCGACCGGACGCGCCGCACGGGGAAGGCGGTGCCCGCCCCGCGTGATGCGGCATTGCCCGGCGCCGCCCAAGGACTTCCCCTCACTCCGCCCGGCGCGCCGCGGCCGTAGCCTCGGCGGGCACCCTGGCGGGCACCGCGTGGCCGGCGGCGGCTTGGCGCAGTTCGCCGACGGCCTGTTTGAGCACGTGGCGGCAGGCGGTCAGCGCCAGGGTCGCCATGACCGCCGCCACGGCCACGTCCGGCCAGCCGGTTCCGGTCGCCACCACGCCGCCGGCGGCAAGCATCACGGCGACGTTGCCGATGGCGTCGTTGCGGGTGCACAGCCACACCGAGCGCATGTTGGCGTCACCGTCTCGGTAGCGGAACAAAAGCACGGCGCTGCCGACGTTGGCGGCGAGGGCGGCCAGTCCCACCGATCCCATCACCAGGGCCCCGGGCAGGGTGGCGAAAACGGTGTTGTAGACCGTGGCGCCGATGACCCACAGGCCGAAGAGCCCCATGAACGCGCCCTTGAAAAGCGCCGCCCGGGCGCGCCAGCGCAGCGAAAGCCCGAGGACCAGGAGGCTGATGCCGTAGTTGAAGGCGTCGCCAAGGAAATCCAGGGCGTCCGCCTGGAGGGACACCGAGCGCGCGGCGAGGCCGGCGGAAATCTCCACCAGGAACATGCCGGCGTTGATCCCCAGGACCACCCACAGCACGCGCCGGTAGGGGACCAGCGCCGCCGCCGTGTCGTCTCCGGACCAGGGGAACGCGCCCATCAGCCCGACTCCTGATGCTCGTCGGGCTCTTCCACGTGCTCGGCCATGTCCCTGAGGACCGAGCGGATGTGCTCGTCCGCGGCCCGGTAGAACACCTGCTTGCCGCGCCGTTCGCTGCCCAGCAGGCGGGCCGCCCTGAGCAGGCGCAGATGGTGGCTGACCAGGGACGCAGACAGCCCCAGCCGCGCCGCCATGTCGCTGACGCACACGGGCTCGTCCAGGCAGGCGAAGACGATCCTCAGCCGGTTCGGGTCGCCGATCAGGTGGAACACCTCGGCAAGCCGGACGGCGGTGTCTTCGTTGAGGGTGGGCATGGCCGGCCGTGGGTTAACCAAATAATTGAATACCTGTTCAATTATAACTATTTGTCACAGGCGGTCAATGTCCCAGAGGTATTATGCGGCACCCGTTTTGGGCCGGGCGACGATCAGCCTGATGATGCCGCGTGACAGAAGGCGCCGCTCGACCATCTCCAGCCCGGCGGCGGCCAGGTAGCGTTCGGTGTCGCGGTCGAAGGCGGCGCCGAACACCCAGCGCACCCAGGGCGCCCACAGGCGCAGGATCGCCGACCGGGACCGGTCGTCCTCGGGGTAGGCGTAATCGAGGAGGTGGATCGAGCCCGTCGGCTTGCAGGTCCGGGCCAACTCCTTCAGCGCGGGAAGCTGCTGGGTTTCGTCGAGGACGCAGAACAGGAAGGTGGCGACGATGGCATCGAAGTGGCGGTCGGGAAACGTGGTCCGCAGCACGTCCATCTGCAGCAGCTCCACCTCGACGCCCAGGCGCTGGCGCCGGCGCGCCGACCGCGCCAGCATGGCGGGGCTGAAGTCGATGCCCACCACCCGGGCGTCCGCCGGATAGAACGGCATGTTGCGTCCGGTGCCGACGCCGGCATCCAAAACGGTTCCCGACAGGCCCTCGAAGATCCGCCGCCTGATCGCACGGTGACGGCCATACTCGATAGGCAGCTCGAGGATGTCGTACAGGCGGGCGATGTAATCGTATTTGCGGCGAACCGCTGTCACCGGCATGTCCCGGGAAGGCTCCAAAGGCGCCATCGCATACCCCCATTCCCGGCCATCGTTCCGCGAAGACTTATACCAAGGGACGCTGATCATGACTCATAGAGATCGCGTAGGCGGCTCGTCGGGCAGGAGGAAAGTTTCAGGCGATGCGGCGCATCGTCGAAACTTTTCGACGCCCTCCGACGGGCCGCATACGCGACCGGAACGGCG
>JADFHR010000192.1 GCA_022567015.1 Pseudomonadota bacterium | reverse complement strand
GCCGCGCGAAGCGTCGACGATCTGTGGCAGGTCATCGCCCAATCGCTCGACGAATTCACCCCTGGCGAATGCCAGAACTTCATCACCCACGCCGGATATGGCTCTACCAAATCTTGAAATGCTCTAGTGGCCTGTATCAGCTAAATTGTACCCCTACGATCGCTTTTCCCGTTTCCCCGGCAGGAGGGGAGGCGCCGGCGATGGCGGCCCATCGGAAAGCCTTCCCGACGCCCCGGGGGAGCGGGAAAAGCGACCCGAAGGGCGGCGTTGCGAGGCTTCCGGACGTCGTCGCGCGCCGCTTGTGGTGCACGCACACCAAGGCGCGACGCGCTCCTAGCCGGAAACCTCGCAACGCCGTCGTAGGGGCGCAATTTAGCTGATGCAGGCCACTAGGAGCGGCGGATGGGTTCTTGAACCGTCATCGGCCCTTCGCTATATAGGGCCGAGGATCGCCGGAGCAGGACCATGAAAAAGGACATCCACCCCGACTACCACGAGATCACCGTCGTCATGACCGACGGCACCACCTTCACCACGCGCTCGACCTGGGGCAAGGCCGGCGACACCTTGAAGCTGGACATCGATCCCACCACCCACCCCGCCTGGACCGGCGTGCACCGCCTGGTGGACAGCGGCGGGCAGCTGGCGAAGTTCAACAGGCGGTTCAAGGAATTCGGCCTCAAGGGCTGACACATCCCGTACCGTTTCCCGCGCACCGGGCGCCGGCGCAAGCACGGCGCTTTTTTTTGGCGCCCGCGCCGCGCGGCCGTCCGGGCCGGCGGCATCGGGGCGATGGCACGCCCGTCCGGGCAACCGCCCCCGGCCTTCGCCACAAAAGGTCTGTGGTGCCAGGGTGTTAGTTTACCAAGTGCCTGCACATATAACATCATGTGACCAATGACCGGGAACGCGATCACGCGGCGGCGCGACCCGGTGCGTAATTCCATCTGAGCGGGGGCGCCATGGCCCGTTCGCGGCAAGCCATCACGTTCGAAGTCCACGTTTTGCGGCGGGGCAAGTGGCAGATCCATGCCCGCTACCCCGAAGCGAAGAAGGCCCTGGCCGTGCAGGACGGCAAGTCCCTGGAAAATCTGTCGACGATCCGGGCGGTCAAGGTGGTGCGGAAGGACTACGGCCGCAGCACCGAATCGACGGTCTATGAGAGCCTGTCGGCGAAGGACCAACAGGCGGCCGAGGGCAAATCGGGCCCGGCGCGGCAAGGCAAAGCCGGGGCCAGGGCGTCGATAGCGGCGGCGGCGGCGGTAAAGAGCTCTTCGAACGTGCGCGTTTTTTCCAAGCTTCTGCTCGTGGTGACGCTCAGCATCGGGATCGCCGCGCTGCTCACTTTCCTGGCCAGCATGTGGCTGAGCGACTCCGATATCGGCGCCACCGCCCAAGGCAGGTTGCTGTTCGGCGTCCTCGTCGGAACCTTCCTGATCAGCGCCATCTCCCTGGCCAAGTCGTTGCTGTCCGCCGACGAACTGAGCGCATGGGTACAGGGCCAAGGCCACTCCCAGACCCCGCGGGACGTCCCCCCGGCGGCACCCAAAGGGCCCCCGGGGGCAAGCCCTTTGCCGACGGGAGACGAAGAAGAGAACGAGGCCGCCAGGCTGGCCGACGCCGCGGCCGCCATGCTGGCGGAGACGCTTCACGGGGAGGCGCCGGAGGCCGCCGAACAGCCCGACGAGGCCGCCGAGGGGTCCGAGACTCCGTCGTCCTACACCGAGGAGCAAAAGGTCTTCATGAAGAAGTTCCTCAGCGACGCGCTGGTGCAGGCCCAGGCCCGCCGGGACAAGATGGATACCTACGACAAGTTCGGGATCGACCTGTTCCTGGCCGGCGCCTGCGAGGCCCTGAGCCAGGAACGCGACCTCGACGGCCGCGTGGCTTCGGAGGTCCTCAGCGACAGCGTCCAGTTCATGGGCTTCGAGAAGGCGCAGGCCGAAACCTTCTCCGGCAGGTACCGGGACTATCTTTTGGCCGATCCCAGGTACATGCAAATGTTCGTCGCCGGCCGCGACGCCCTGAGAAGCTATTTCAGCGGCGATAATGGCGGCACCAACCACCTGGAACAGGCGCTCGAGGAATGGAACAGGCCCAAGGCCAGGAAGGAAACGACGGAGATGACCACGGTCATGTTCACCGACATGGTGAACTCCACCAGCCTGACCCTGACCAGGGGCGATGCCGTGGCGCAGCAGGCGGTGCGCGCCCATAACCTCATTGTCCGCGAAGCGCTGGGCGAATTCGGCGGCAGGGAGATCAAGCACACCGGCGACGGCATCATGGCCGCGTTCCCCACCACGTCGAACAGCGTGGAGGCGGCGATTGCCATCCAGGCCAAGGTGCGCGCCCGCAACCGGGTCATTCCCGAGCCGCCCCTGCACCTGAAAATCGGGATCAACGCCGGTGAGCCGATCGTCGAAGACGACGATCTTTTCGGCGCCACCGTCCAGCTCGCGGCCCGCGTTGTGGACGCCGCCCAATCCGGGCAGATCCTGGTTTCGGAAATCGTCCGCGGCATCTGCGCCGGCAAGGACCTGCGCTTCGTCAACCGCGGCCCGTTCCAGTTGGACGGGTTCAAGGATCACATCATCCTGCACGAGGCGGTCTGGGATGAAAATGCGCCCATCGAGGACGCGCCGGTGACGGAGCCGCCACGGCCGGAAGGCACCGGGGCGGAAGAAGGGACCGGGGAACCCGCCGCCGGGAAAACGGCGGAACAACCGGTGGCGGCCGAGCCTGCCCGTGCCCCCGACCGCCAGGCCTCTCCTCCCGCCGCCGAGCATGCACACACGGCCCAGGCCGACAAGGAGGCGGGTCCTTGACAGCGCGCCGGGCCGACCCATATTTCGGGTGATGGGGGATGCCTCTCAAGCAGGGTCCGCCCATCGGACGTAGATTGGGGTTCGACCATCGGCAACGGGTATCGCGCGCAAGCCGGCCCAGGTGGACCCCGGGAACCCATGTCGCTTCGAAAGGAGAATATGGCTATGCGTACGACCGATTTCTCACCCCTCTATCGTTTTTCCGTCGGCTTCGACCGGATGCAGCGCCTTGTGGACGCCGCGTCCCGGTTCGATGACGCCGCCTATGCCTATCCGCCGTACAACATCGAGGCGCGCGGCGAGGACGCCTATCGCATCACCATGACCGTCGCCGGCTTCGCGGAAAAGGACCTGGACGTGACGGTCACGGAGAACACCCTGGTCATCTCCGGCAGGAAACGGGACGAAGACGAAGGTGTCTCCTACCTGCACCGGGGCATCGCCGGGCGCGCCTTCGAGCGCCGCTTCGAGCTCGCCGACCACATCAAGGTGGTGGGCGCCAACCTGGTAAACGGCCTGTTGCACGTGGACCTGGTGCGCGAGGTGCCCGAGGAAAAGAAGCCGCGCACGATCGCCATCGGCTCCAGGAACCCGTTCAAGGCCCTGACCAAAAAGGCCGCCTGACGGGCCGGCCTTCCATGACGCGAGGGGCGCGCCACCACCGGCGCGCCCCTTGGTATAACACCATTACTTTAAGGGGCCGCCGTGTCGCCGGCGGCCCCCTTTTATTGAACCTCGACCTGTTAAACTCGCGTCACTTTTAATTTTCGGAAAAAACTGTACCCACCCGGGCACACCCCGGTCAAGGGCCGTTCCGGGCAAAAAAAGCCGCCTCGTGAGAGGCGGCCCGAGTTTAACAGGGAGGCGTCAAATGGAAGAGACGTTTGAAACGGTCGGAACGACCACGCCTCATCCACCCCCGACCATAGCCGCGATACCTTAAATTTTCCTTAACGTCTGCGCGTTTCATCGTCGGTTTTCGACTCCGGGAATTCCGTGGCGGACGACCGGGCGTGCGCCAGTTGTGCGAATCAGACGCTTGGTACCCGCGTTGTAGCATGAAAGTCCAAGGATGCGGCCAGGTCCCACGGAATCATTCGTCAGAATGGCGCCGCTAGAACTTGAACACCGAGTCGGCGCCGGTGCGGGCTTTTTCCTTCAGGGCGATGGCCTCGCGGGTGCGGGCGATCTCCGCCTCCAGCTCGCCGATATAGGCCTTCAGCGCCTCGATGGACATGATCTCCAGGTTTTTCCTTTGGGGCTCTTCGGCCCTGGGCTCCAGGTCTTCCAGGTCCATTTTTCCCTCCTCCACCGCCGTTCGGTCCTTGTCAGTCCGCCTTCAACATACTAGAGGATGGCCGGCCCGACAAAGGGAGAGCCCGATGAGCAGCGACCTTCCCGAAACCATGACCTGCATCGAAATCGCCGGCTTCGGCGGTCCTGAGGTGCTGACGCCGGCGACCCGGCCCGTGCCCCGGCCCGCCGACGGCGAGGTGCTGGTCCGCGTCAAGGCGGCCGGGATCAACCGCCCCGACATCATCCAGCGCCAGGGTCACTACCGGCCGCCGCCGGGCGTCACCGACATCCCGGGTCTGGAGATTGCCGGCACGGTGGCGGCGACGGGCGGCGGCGGCGGCGGCTGGAAGGAGGGCGATGCTTTATGCGCCCTTGTCGCCGGCGGCGGATATGCGGAGTACTGCGTCGCCCCGGCGCCCCAGTGCCTTCCCGTGCCCGGGGGCCTGGACATGGTGCAGGCGGCGGCCTTGCCGGAAACCTTTTTCACCGTGTGGACCAACGTCTTCGAGCGCGCCGCATTGAAGCCCGGGGAAACCCTGCTCGTACACGGCGGCTCGAGCGGCATCGGCACCGCCGCCATCCAGATGGCCAGCCGTCTCGGCGCCCGGGTCATCGCCACCGCGGGAACGCCCGAGAAATGCGCGGCCTGCGAGGACCTGGGCGCGGAAAAGGCGGTCAACTACAAGGACGCGGACTTCGTCGAGGCGGCCCGGGAGTTCGGCGGCGGCAAGGGGGTGAACGTCATCCTCGACATGGTGGGCGGGGATTACGCGGCGCGCAACATCCAGGCATTGGCCCGCGACGGGCGGCTGGTCAGCATCGCCTTCCTCAAGGGCAGCAAGGTGACCCTGGACCTCATGCCGGTCATGCTCAAGCGCCTGACCCTGACCGGCTCGACGCTCCGCCCCCAATCCGTGGAGCGCAAGGGCGAGATCGCCAGGGCGTTGCAGGAGCGCATTTGGCCGTTGATCTCGTCGGGTGACATCAAACCGGTCATCCATGCCACCTTCCCCCTTGCCCAGGCCGCCGACGCCCACCATCTGATGGAAAGCGGCCGGCACATCGGGAAGATCGTGCTCATCACATGACTTCCGCGCGGCCCGCCGGTACAGGGTTTGACCCAGCGGTTTGCCCGGCGGTATAAAGATGCGGGTGGTCCGGCCCGTGTCGCCGTGGCCGGCAGCCGTCATCTCACCGAGAATGGGACAGCAACAATGGCGCAACCTTTGATGCCCAAGGCGACGGCCGTATGGCTGGTCGAAAACACCGCGTTGACATTCGATCAGATCGCCGAGTATTGCGGCCTCCATCACCTGGAAGTGCAGGCCATCGCCGACGACGAGGTGGCCATCGGCATGCACGGGTCGGACCCCATCGCCGCCGGCGAACTGACGCAGGACGAGATCGACCGCTGCGCCGCCGATCCCACGGCACGGCTCCAGCCGGCGACCCCCAGGATTCCCGAGGTGCGGGCACGGCCCAAGGGCGCGCGCTACACCCCGGTATCGAAGCGCCAGGACCGGCCCGACGCCATCGCCTGGCTGGTGAAGAACTATCCCGAGCTCAGCGACGCGCAGATCTCCAGGCTGATCGGCACCACCAAGCCGACGATCAACGCGGTGCGCGACCGGACCCACTGGAACTCCTCGAACATCAAGCCGCAGAACCCGGTCGGCCTGGGCCTGTGCGCCGGGGCGGACCTGGAAAAGGTGGTCGACGTGGCCCGCGCCCGCGCCGGCATCGTGCACGGCGAGCCCGCCGCCAGCCAACCGTCCGGGGAATAGGCCGGCCTCTTTCTTCCGCCGTCTTCGTTTCGACTGTGTTGGCGGGGCAACGGAAGCCCGCGCCTTCGCGGCGCGTGGAATCACACGCGAGCGAAATCAAGGGTTGCAAGGCGGCGCCGAAAGGGCAAACGGAAAGCGAGGGCACTTCGGATTGCCATGCGTTACCTCCGCGACGAACCGGATAATACCAAGGGTCGCTGATCATGACTCATAGAGATCGCGTAGGCGGCTCGTCGGGTAGGAGGAAAGTTTCAGGCGATGCGGCGCATCGTCGAAACTTTTCGACGCCCTCCGACGGGCCGCATA
>JADFHR010000191.1 GCA_022567015.1 Pseudomonadota bacterium | reverse complement strand
CCTGCGCGGCGGCGTCGCCGTCCGCCTGGTGCGCATCGACAGCGCCACCATCCGCCCCGGCGCCCGGCTCGAGGGCCGGGTGCTGGCGGAGATCAGGCCGCCGCTGACCGTGGACAACTTCGAAGGGGTGGACGCGCGCCGGGGCCCCGGCGGCAAGACCCTGATCTACGTCGTTTCCGACGACAACTATAACCCGCTCCAGAGCACGCTCTTGTTGATGTTCGAGCTGACGGAGTAGGGACGAAAGTCAAAACGACCAGGTCGTTTTGACTTGAGAAGCCCGCGACCGCGGGCCGCCGCTCCCGGGGAGTCACCGGGGGGTGTCCCTCCGGGTCATTGGAATGCGGGGGGCGCCCCCGCGACCCCCGCGGCGAGCCAAGGGCGCGGATGCGCCCGCCCGGCGCTTGAGGGGGTCGAGAGAAGTCACAACGTTTGTGACTTCTCGTAAAATGACGCGCACGCATACGGTTCCCGGAAAACCGCCCGCAGGGTGTTCGGGCCGGCGGCCGCCGATCAGCCGCCGTCCGGCGGGCGCCAGGCGCTCATGCGGGGAAACCAGCGCGGCACGTTGGCCTTGTACAGCCGGTAGGCGTCGCCGAAGCGTTTCTCCAGCCCGGGCTCCTCCCTGAGCGGCAGGTAGATCAAGTTGGCGGCGGCGAAGACCGCCAGCCACAGGCCCACCGGCAGGGACCGGAGGATCAGGGATTCCGCCACGAGCGCCAGCATAACGCCGGAGATCATGGGGTTCCGCACATGGCGGTAGGGCCCGCGCACGACCAGCCTTTGCGGCGGCGCCCACGGGGCCGGCGTGCCCTTCCCGTAGGCCAGGAAATCCCGCATCGTCCACGCCATGAGGATTAACCCCTTGGTGGCGGCGGCGACGCCGACCCAGAAAAACACATGCGGCGGCCCGACAATTTGCGCCGCGAACGGCGTCTCCCGCGTCAACCAGACGATCAATGCCGGGATGAAGATCAGCGCGTTGCCGGGCAGCAGGATGAGCGCCGTAATCAGGCTTTTTTTCATGGGGTGAACCGTTTCGGGGTCGTGGCACGGCCACCATAGACCCGGGATCGCCGCCTTGGAACACCGGCGCAAAACGAAAAAGGCCCGCGCATGGCGGGCCTCTTGTTTCGTGCCAATTGTTCAGAGGTTACGAAGCCGGGTATCCCGTCGCTTACTTGAACGTTCCTTTCTGAATGAACGCGATCTTCTCAAACGTATTCCAAACTTTTTGCACAATGATCTTCAACCCCGTAGGGTTAGGCTGATCACCGTGCACGAGCCCCACAACTTTCGGTCCAACGTATACAGACCGGAACCTGAATGATATCTGCAGGTCGGCGGGCCGCTCTAACATGATAATGTTAACATGAGACTCCGAATCCGAAGGTTGAATGAACCCGAAACCACTTGCAGTAGAATCCCCTACTTCCGAAGCAATAATCGCCCGCATCCTCGGCTCTTCCACTTCCTTTACCTCTTCCCACTCACTTTTGGTTAATGGTGCCGGTGACGCCCCCTTGGCAAATATGAGTCCTGTTTCCAGATCCTGGTTTACCACTAACATCCCGAGTTCGGTAAGCGCGATGACCATGGCCCGAAATGCTTCTTTCTTGCTGATTTCGTACGTGCGAGTCCCGAATGTCTTCAGCAAATTATCATTAGCAATTTTATACACTTCGTCAACTTTTCTCACTCCCCTATTTATATCTTCAATATTCACGCAACCAGAAATAAGTAAAAAAATTGCTATATATCTATAAATAACGAATTTCACTTTAATATCTTCCCTCACGCGCCGAAAATTCTTTTAAAACGCTTTGCTTGTCGAACTCCAGAATTACGGTGAGGGTCCTTGTCGATGACACGAGTTTGGATGTTGAGGTTCTGGATGAACCGCCAACTCCGCCGCCTATCACGCCGTCGCCTACGATAACACCCCCGCCCAGGAACCCGCCCGATGAACCGCTGCTGCCCGCCGTTGCCATCTCCGTCCGTACCTTGTCGTACACCCACATTTCGGTTCCATCACTGGTGATGGTCATGTTATTCGGCGAGCCGAATAACTTCAAAATGTCCGCTTGGGTCGTAACACCGACCTTCAAATATTTTTTGATGGCCCCATAGGTCAACGAAGCGCTTTCCACACCCACTTGCGTGGTTGAAAGCTGGATAGGCGGCACTTCGGGGGGGGATTGCTGAACGCAGGCCGCAAGAGACATTGATAGAAACGCAGCACTTAGAGCGAAACGCAGCATGCCGGAACCTCTCCTTTCGAATTCGCCGACGTAGTTTTGATCAGAATGTTGGCGGACACAATTATACCACGAACCGGTGTCAACACTACGGTTTCGGTTCGCCCAAAGATTCCAACAGGTTGCACGAACAAAAGGCCCGCGCATGGCGGGCCTGTGCGGCGGGTTCGGGGGCGCCGGCGTCAGGCCGTCTTTTGCTCCACGGCCTTGCGCACGCGCCGCTTGAGCCGGCGCGCCTCCTCCGACAGCTTGGAATCCCGGGTGTTCAGCAGGAAGGCGTCCAGGCCGCCCTTGTGCTCGATGGTGCGCAGCGCCTGGACGCAGATGCGCATGCGGAACGTCTGGCCCAGGGCGTCGCTCAACACCGAGGCCGGCTGCAGGTTGGGCAGGAACCGGCGCCGCGTCTTGTTGTGGGCGTGGCTCACGTTGTTGCCGGTCTGAACACCCTTGCCGGTGAGGGCGCACCGTCTGGCCATGGCCGTCGATCCTCCGCGCACGAATTCGGGGCCGCCGTCCGTGGCCCCGGGACCGGCGGTTTTTAGGCGCGCCGGCGGCCCCCGTCAAGGGCAAAGGGCGCAAACCGGCGGGGCGGGCCCCACGGCCGGCCGCCGATTCTCCGCCGCCCCGTTCCCCCAGGCCCCTTCCCTCCCATGACCGTTGCCTGGCGGCGGCCGACGGACTAGCCTCTGCCGTCCCCGGCCCACGCGGGAAGCGGAAGGCGGCGGCAAGCCCTTGAACACGGGAGGTGCACCATGGCGAAAGTTTCCTTGAACACCCGGCTCGGCGTTTCCGCCGACAAGGCCTGGGAGCTGATCGGCGGCTTCAACGCGCTGCCCGACTGGCACCCGGCGGTGGAGAAAAGCGAACTGGAGAAGGAAGGCCAGGAGCGCATCCTCACCCTCGCCGGCGGCGGCAAGATCGTCGAACGGCTGGAACGGAGCGACGACGCCGAGCGCGTCTATTCCTATTCCATCCTCAACAGCCCCCTGCCCGTCGCCAACTACAAGGCCACCATCCGCGTCCGGGACGCCGAAGACGGCGCCTGCGATGTGGAGTGGTCGAGCGAATTCGATGCCGCCGGCGCCCCCGAAGCGGATGCGGTGAAGGTCATCGAGGGCATCTTCCAGACCGGCCTGGACAACCTGAAAAAGATGTTCGGCGGCTGAGGCCCCCGCGTCGCTGCCGCCGCCGGGCGGCGGCGCCGGTTTCGGAAATATCCGCCATCGCGCACAGCGCCCCGGCGTCCCTCCACGTCCTCTGCGTATGATTTTTTTTAACGCGGAGGACGCCGAGGTACGCAGAGGGACGCTGAGAACCCTGAAAGCGAATTCCGAAATTCCGCGCCATGGCAGACGGATATGCATCTGGCCGCTGGTTTCGGAAATATCCGTGATCGCGCACAGCGCCTTTGCGTCCCTCTGCGTCCTCTGCGTTTAAATTCTATCAACGCCGAGGGCGCCGAGGTGTGCCGAGGGACGCCGGGAATCGTGATCCGGCGACCCCGGACCGTTGTTCATCCGCGTTCATCCGTGTTCATCCGTGTGAAATGATCACGGGCATTTCAATCGGACGATCATTGGCATGAAATGGTGAGCGTTCGCGATCGAACACGGATGAACACGGATAGACACGGATGAAGGTTCGTCTCGGCGAGCGTACGGAAAAGCGTACCGAAGGGATCGCCCGGGCAGGCTTTCGTCGTTCTGAAAAGCCGCCTTATCCCGTCTTCGCCGGTCTCCGCCGTTTCCGTCCTTTCGCCTCACGCGGGTTCGGCGTTGGCCGCGATCCACCGGGCGAGGCCGGTCTCGTCGACCTCGCCCGCGGCCAGGGCCAGAATGATCTCGACTTCGTCCTCCTGCGCGGGGCGGAAACGATACCCGTTGAGGGCCAGGAACGCCTGCAGCGACAGCAATCCGGTCCGCTTGTTGCCGTCGACGAAGGGATGATTGCGGACGATCCCCGCACAGTAGGCGGCGGCCAGCCGGAATATGCCGGCGTTGCCTTCACCGGCGTCGCCTTCATATGCATACCGGTCACGGGCCTTGGCGAGGGCGCTGTCCAGCAGCCCCGGATCCCGGAGGCCCTGCGCACCGCCAAACACGGCCAACTGTTCGTCGTGAATGGCCAGCACCATCCGCGTGGTGAGCCACTTCGGCCCGGCGGTCACTTCGCCAGGGCTTTGAGCGCGTCGCGATGGTCGCGCATGTATTCCCGGGTCGCCTCCATGACCTTGGCGAAGTCCGGATCATAGGGCGTCAGCCGGATGCCGTCGGGCGTGCGCACGATGAAAAGCTTGTCGCCCTCCACCACGCCGAGCTTGTCCAGTTCGGCCTTGGGCAGAATCACCCCGTAGGAATTCCCGATCCTGCGCACCGTAACGCTGTCAGCCACCACGACCTCCAAAGCCAGAAGACATTATAACATATATTATAACATTGGCGGGATTTCGTCAACGCCTGCGGCGGCCGGGGGCGGCGGTCCTCTTGTGCCGTTCGCCGCCGGGCGGCGGCGCCTATCCCACCGCCTTCTTCAGGTTCTCGTCCAGCTTGTCGAGGAACTGCTGGGTGGTCAGCCACGGCTGGTCGGGGCCGATGAGGATCGCCAGGTCCTTGGTCATGAAGCCCGATTCGACGGTTTCCACGCACACCTTCTCCAGGGTCTCGGCGAAGGCCTGCACGTCCGCCGTGCCGTCGAACTTGCCCCGGTAAAACAGCCCCCGCGTCCACGCGAAGATGGAGGCGATGGGGTTGGTCGAGGTCTCCTTGCCCTGCTGATGGAGCCGGTAATGGCGCGTCACCGTGCCGTGGGCGGCTTCCGCCTCCACCGTGTTGCCGTCCGGCGTCATCAGCACCGACGTCATCAGTCCCAGGGAGCCGAACCCCTGGGCGACGATGTCCGACTGCACGTCCCCGTCGTAGTTCTTGCACGCCCACACGTAGCCGCCGCTCCACTTCAGCGCCGCCGCCACCATGTCGTCGATCAGGCGGTGCTCGTAGGTGATCTTCTTTTCGGCGAACCTGTCCTTGAAATCGGCCTCGAAGACTTCTTCGAACAGGTCCTTGAAGCGCCCGTCATAGGCCTTCAGGATGGTGTTCTTGGTCGACAGGTACAGCGGCCAGCCCAGGTCCAGCGCGTAATTGAAACACGACCGGGCGAAGCCCCGGATGCTGTCGTCCAGATTGTACATGGCCACGGCGACGCCGCCGCCGGGAAAGTCGTAGACCTCGCGCTCGACGGGTTCGCCGCCGTCGGCCGGCGTGTAGGTGATGGTCAGCTTGCCCGGGCCCGGAACCACGAAGTCGGTGGCCCGGTACTGGTCGCCGAAGGCGTGGCGGCCGATGACGATGGGCTTGGTCCATCCCGGCACCAGACGGGGCACGTTCCTGCACACGATGGGCTCGCGGAAGATGGTGCCGCCGACGATGTTGCGGATGGTGCCGTTGGGCGAGCGCCACATCTGCTTGAGGCCGAATTCCTTCACCCGCGCCTCGTCCGGCGTGATGGTGGCGCACTTGACGCCGACGCCATAGGTCTTGATCGCCTCCGCCGCGTCGATGGTGATCCGGTCTTCGGTCTCGTCCCGCTTTTCGATGCCGAGGTCGTAGTACTTCAGGTCGACCTCCAGATACGGCAGGATCAGCTTGTCCTTGATGAAGGCCCAGATGATTCGCGTCATTTCGTCGCCGTCCAGCTCGACGATGGGGTTCAGGACCTTGATTTTCGTCATGTGCGGTTCTCCCGGAAAAAATCCAATAAAAACAATATGGACCCAGGCCCACCCGTCACAAGTGGCTGGTCAGCACCACTTCCTGGGGCTCGGGCGCGTCCTCCAGGGCGGCGAACACATCGTCCACGCCGTCGACCACCGTGAACAGCTCGGCGATGGCCGGATGGGCGAAGCCGCCGGCGACGATGCCGTGTATCAGCGTCTTGAACGGCCCCCAGTAGCCGCCCACG
>JADFHR010000190.1 GCA_022567015.1 Pseudomonadota bacterium | reverse complement strand
GACCATTGAGGGAAAGCCTCGCCCATCACCCCACCTCGAAAACCCCGTCCACCTCCACCGCCACGCCCAGGGGCAGGGCCGGGGCGCCGACGGCGAAGCGGGCGTGGCGGCCCGCCTCGCCGAACACCTCGACCATCAGGTCGGAGGCCCCGTTCATGACCTTGGGGTGGTCGGTGAAGTCGGGCGTGCAGTTGACGAAGCCGCCCAGCTTGACGACGCGGCGGATGCGGTCGAGGTCGCCGCCCGCCGCCTCGCGCGCCTGGGCGATCAGGTTGAGCCCGCACAGGCGCGCCGCCTGGTAGCCCTCGTCCACCGACAGGTCCTCGCCCAGCCGGCCCAGGAATTTCAGCTTGCCGTCGCCGATGGTCACCTGGCCGGAGACGAACACCAACCCGCCGCTGATCACGTAGGGCACGTAGTTGGCCGCCGGCGCGGTCGGCCTGGGCAGGTCGATGCCGAGCTCGGCGAGACGCGATTCGATGGTTCCGGCCATGACGCTGTTTCCTTTTCCCATGGTGGCGGCGGGCGCGCAGCATAGCACGGCGCGGCCAGCGGCCCTTGGGATCCCGATAGTCGGGGTCCAGGGGTTTCGAAAACCCCTGGCGGGGGCGGGGGGGCGGAGCCCCCCATGGCCGCAAGGCCACCACCCGTCACTCACGGGGAATATTTGCAGAGAGCGCTTCGGCGGTGCGAAACCCCGTGTCAGGACGGCGCCGACGACAACTCCGACGACGGTACCAGGGGTGGGGGCGGGGCGCGCCAGGGCGCCGCGCCGGGGAGGGAGGTGTAGGGCCGGGCGGCGGCGGGCGCGTCGCCGAAGGCGGGGCCGAAGATGTCCACCCAGTGTTCCCGGGCGTCGTCGTTCCGGTTGTCCCGTTCCAGGCGGCAGGCGC
The DNA here is from genome assembly GCA_022567015.1 of Pseudomonadota bacterium. Taxonomy (GTDB): domain Bacteria; phylum Pseudomonadota; class Alphaproteobacteria; order Rhodospirillales; family 2-02-FULL-58-16; genus JACZQZ01. Next base: position 5,348 of record JADFHR010000190.1, on the reverse strand, counting down.
GCCGGGCCGTTGTGTACGCCGCCGCGGCGTCGTCCAGCCACCGGTCTCCGGCGTGCACGGTCTCCATGGCGCCGGGCACGGGGAGGGTGCGCCGGCCCTGGAGGCCGAGCCAGAAGAAGAAATCCCTGACCATCCAGTCGTAGAAGAGCAGGCTGCGGCGCTGATAGGTCCACAGGCCGGCGAACTCGCACGCCAGCAGTTCCAGCGCCAACCCGCCCATGGCGACGCCGTGGGCCTGCCGCCAGGCCTTCGCCATGACGATCAGGTGGGTGGCCTTGTTGGCGCTGACCCGGTCCGCCAGGCGCAGGCGCGCCGCCTCGGCGAGCGGGTTGGCGTGGCGCCAGCCGGCGCCGGGGGCGGCGATGAGAAATCCGCCTTCGGCGCACGGGAAACAGGGGATCACGCGCACCGCCGTATCGTGGCCGGCCGCCCCGCCGGCGCACGCGATCCAGCCTTCCCCGGCGACGTCGACGGCCGCATAGCGCGCCCTCAGAACCGCGGCCAGGTCCTGGATCAGCGGCCGCGGCCCGGCGCCTTCTCGCGGGCGGCCGTGGGGACGCAACGCCGCCGGCAGGACATACAGCATGTCCACCGTGCGCCCCGGGCGGATGGCCGTCCCCTTGCCGTGGCCCCCGATCACCACGTAGTCGCCGGGGCCGGCGCCGGACCGATCGGCGGGCGGAAAGCCGTCCGCCGAATGGAAGCGCCGCCGCAGGCACGTGGCCGCGTCGGCCGCCGCTTTTCGCGCCGCCCAGCGCCGCCCGGCTGGCGGTTGCAGGTTGGCGATGAAACCGTGGAATCGTGCGGTGACGTGCCGCCACTCGGCGGTCATCGGCGATCACGCCCCGGCGTGTGTCCGCCCCGGGAAAAAAAAACGGGGCGGCCCCGGTGCCAGGCACTGGGACACGCCCCAAGTTTCCCAGGGAGGATCTCGGGAGAGGATCGCATCACGAACACCCGCTGGTGGTGCCGCAGGTCACGCATTTCAGGCAGGTGCCGTTGCGGACCAAGGTGAAGTTGCCGCATTCGGAGCACGCGTCGCCCTCGAAGCCCTTGATCCTGGCCTCGCGGATCTGTCCGCCGCGCGGCGCCGTGCCTTGCCAGCCCCGTGCATCGACGCCGGCCGCCTCGGCGCCGCCGGCCGGGGTGGCGGTGCCGCCCACCAGGGCCAGGGCGCCGTCCCCGGTGCGGGCCTCGGCGGCGGCGATGCCGCCCTCGAAGACGACGAACTTGTTGCGCACATATCCGCTGCTGGTGACCAGCTTCACCGCATCGAAGGCCCTGTTGGCCGACGCCGGCGTGGCCGGTTTGCCTTCGGTCTGCCCGCGGCCGATGCTGTCGGGAAGAAGGTCGCTGGCCTCCACATGGGCAAGGTCCGTGCGTCCCAGATAGGAGACGGCGAGCTCGCGGAAGATGTAGTCGATGATGGAGGTGGCCATTTTCACCGAATCGTTGCCCTCGACGATTCCCGACGGCTCGAAGCGGGTGAAGGTGAAGGCCTCGACGAATTCCTCGAGCGGCACGCCGTATTGCAGGCCGATGGAGATGGCGATGGCGAAGTTGTTCATGAGGCTGCGGAAGGCGGCGCCTTCCTTGTGCATGTCGAGGAAGATCTCGCCCAGGCCGCCGTCGTCGTACTCGCCGGTGCGCAGGTAGACCTTGTGGCCGCCGACGATGGCCTTCTGGGTGTACCCCTTGCGGCGCTGGGGCAGCCGTTTGCGTTCCCCGACGACGCGTTCGATGACGCGCTCGACGATGCGCTCGGCGACCGCCTCGGCGCGGGCGGCGGCCGGCCGCTCGGCCGGTTCCTCGGCCTCGGCATCGTCCAGGATCGCCGCCTGCAGCGGCTGGGACAACTTGGATCCGTCCCGGTAGAGCGCGTTTGCCTTGAGGCCGAGGCGCCACGAAAGCATGTAGGCGTCCTTGCAGTCGGCGACCGTGGCCCGGCCCGGCATGTTGATGGTCTTGGAGATGGCGCCGGAGATGAAGGGCTGGGACGCCGCCATCATGCGGATGTGGCTCTCCACCGAGAGATGCCGCTTGCCGGTGCGGCCGCAGGCGCTGGCGCAGTCGAACACGGCCAAGTGCTCGTCCCTGATATGGGGGGCGCCCTCCAGGGTCATGGCGCCGCACACGTAGGTGTTGGCGGCCTGGATTTCGTCGGCGGTGAAGCCGAGCGCGTCCAGCATGTTGAAGGAAATGTCGTCCAGGCTTTCCGGCGCCAGGCCCAGGGTCTCGGTGCAGAACGCCTCGCCCAGGGTCCACTTGTTGAAGACGAACTTGATGTCGAAGGCGTCGGCCAGCGCCCCTTCCACGGCCTCGATGGCCTGGTCGGTGAAGTTCCTCGTCCTCAGCGCCGCGTGGTCGATGCCCGGCGCCCCCTTCAGCGACCCGTGGCCGACCGCGTAGCGGACGATTTCGGCGATCCGCTCCTCGCTATAGCCGAGGCCGGCCAGGGCCACCGGCACCATGTGGTTGATGATCTTGAAGTAGCCGCCGCCGGCCAGACTCTTGAACTTGACCAGGGCGAAGTCGGGCTCGATGCCGGTGGTGTCGCAGTCCATCACCAGCCCGATGGTGCCGGTGGGCGCGACGACGGAAACCTGCGCGTTGCGGTAGCCATGGGCCTGGCCCAATTCCAGCGCCCTGTCCCAGGCCCGGCGGGCCGCCTGCGCCAGGTCCGCGTGCGGACACGCCTCGGCGTCCAGCGGCACCGGCGGCACGGACAGGCCGTCGTACCCGTCGCGGTCGCCGTGGGCGGCGCGGCGGTGGTTGCGAATGACCCGGAGCATGGCCTCGCGGTTTTCCTCGAAACCCGGAAAAGCGCCCATTTCGGCGGCCATTTCGGCCGACGTGGCATACGCGACGCCGGTCATGAGGGCGGAGACGGCGGCGCAGACGGCGCGACCGCTTTCTGAATCGTAGGCGATGCCCGACGCCATCAGGTAGCCCCCGATGTTGGCGAACCCCAGGCCCAGGGTGCGGAACCGATAAGACAGCTCGGCGATGCGCCGGGACGGGAACTGGGCCATCAGCACCGAAATCTCCAGGGTCACCGTCCACAGCCTGACCGCATGCTCGAAGGCGCCGACGTCGAACGTGCCGTCGTCGTTGCGGAAGGCCATCAGGTTGAGCGAGGCCAGGTTGCACGCCGTGTCGTCCAGGAACATGTACTCCGAGCACGGGTTGGAGGCGTTGATGCGGCCGCTGGCGGGACACGTATGCCACTCGTTGATGGTGGTGTCGTACTGCAGGCCGGGATCGGCGCACGCCCAGGCGGCGTAGGCGATATCCTCCCACAGGTCGCGGGCGCGCAGGCGCTCGGCCACCGTGCCGTCGGTGCGGCGGATCAGCTCCCACTCGCCGTCGTCCCGCACTCTCTCCAGGAAGGCGTTGGACACGCGGACGCTGTTGTTGGCGTTCTGGCCCGACACGGTCCTGTAGGATTCCGACTCCCAGTCGGTGTCGAACACCGGGAAGGCGATCTCGGTGTATCCCTGCCGGGCGAACTGGATGACCCGCTGGACGTAGTTCTCCGGGATCATCGCCTGGCGCGCCGCCACCACGGCTTTGCGCAGCGCGCCGTTGGCCTTGACGTCGAAGCGGTCGTCGCCGTCGCCGTCGCCGTCGTGACAGGCGCCAATGACCGCGTTCAGATGGATGTCCGCCAGCCTGGATCCGGCCACCATGGACGCCACCTTCTGCTCCTCGTGGACCTTCCAGTTGATGAACGCCCCGATGTCCGGGTGGTCGATGTCGACGACCACCATCTTGGCGGCGCGGCGCGTGGTGCCGCCCGATTTGATGGCGCCGGCGGCGCGGTCGCCGATCTTCAGGAAGCTCATCAGGCCCGAGGACTTGCCGCCCCCCGACAGGGGCTCGTCGGCGGCCCTGAGGGTGGAGAAATTGGTGCCCGTGCCGGACCCGTATTTGAACAGGCGCGCCTCGCGCACCCACAGGTCCATGATGCCGCCCTCGTTGACCAGGTCGTCGTTGATGCCCTGGATGAAACAGGCGTGGGGCTGGGGATGCTCGTAAGCCGACTCCGACGGGGCCGTTTCGCCGGTCCGGTGGTCCACGTACCAGTGGCCCTGGGCCGGCCCGTCGATGCCGTAGGCCCAGTGAAGCCCGGTGTTGAACCATTGGGGAGAGTTGGGCGCGCCCACCTGGGCGCACAGCATGTAGCGCATCTCGTCGAAGTAGGCGCGGGCGTCGGCCTCCGAATCGAAGTGGTCGCCCTTCCAGCCCCAATAGGTCCAGGTGCCGGCCAGGCGGTCGAAGATCTGCCTGGCGCTGGTCTCGCTGCCGTAGCGTTGGTCCTTGGGCAGGGCCTTCAGGGCCTTTTCGTCGGGGATGTGGCGCCACAGCCACGCAGGGACGTCGGTCTCATCGACGGGTTTGAGCTTGCGGGCGACCCCGGCCTTGCGCAGGTACTTCTGGGCCAGCACGTCGCAGGCGACCCGGGACCAGGCGGCCGGCGCCTCGAATTCGTCCAGCCGGAACACCACCGAGCCGTCCGGGTTGCGGATCTCGCTGGAAACGGCGGCGAAGGCCAAGGAGTCGTAAGGCGAGAAGCCTTCTCTGGTGAAATGCCGCGCGATCCGCATGTCTCCCCCGCCCCCATGCGGCCGCGCAATCAAGATGTTGCGGATTAGGCCGTGTGAATGGCCACATGTTGTGTGTTACGCAACATGTAGCTAACTATGTTTCGTCTAGCAACATATTTTTCGAGCATTGGAGAAAAAAGTTTGGGACTCGGTTTCACGAAACCACGGGACTTAACAAATTCTCAGGAGGTTAGCGTCGCCTGTTAAAAGCATGGATGACCCAGGACCACACAGCCAAATCAATGTTTGAAAAAAATATGGGGCTCGATGGGAGCCCCATATTCGTGAACAGCGAGATGGACTCGCTTCATATTGCGGCTGATCTACCGCAATGCGTTCCCCAACAAGCCGCCGAGCGTGGCGTTGTTACGCCAGTGCAGGGCGCGCAGGTTGGAGAGGTTATCGCTACCGCCCAAAATTGTGGGGTGAGCATGGTCGATTTCCCAACCGTAATCTGAGTTGCGGTTTCCGTAGTCAGACCAGCGAATGAACCACCCAAATGCGTCTTTAGCGTACGTCGTTCGGGTCATAACCGATAACCGGCGTGGCATTCTGCCATGCCACGAGCTTGCGTTGTTCAAGTGTGTTAACAGACATTTCCGTTTATCCTCTTTCTAGAGCATTTCAAGATTTGGTAGAGCCATATCCGGCGTGGGTGATGAAGTTCTGGCATTCGCCAGGGGTGAATTCGTCGAGCGATTGGGCGATGACCTGCCACAGATCGTCGACGCTTCGCGCGGC
>JADFHR010000189.1 GCA_022567015.1 Pseudomonadota bacterium | reverse complement strand
TCGCGTATGCGGCCCGTCGGAGGGCGTCGAAAAGTTTCGACGATGCGCCGCATCGCCTGAAACTTTCCTCCTGCCCGACGAGCCGCCTACGCGATCTCTATGAGTCATGATCAGCGCCCCTTGGTATGAGACCCAGGAATTCCTTGATGAAGGCCGCCGCTTCGGCGTGAATGCCGGGGGCGGTGCTTTGGCGCGGACCGGCCACGTTGAGGGTGGCGATGTCCCCGGCCTCGATCCACGCCCGTACCCCTTCGGCGGCCGCACCGCCTTCGATATTCACCACCATGAGGGGGCGCCCCATCGCCCGCGCCAGGCGCAGGGTCAGCGCCGTTCCTTCGTCGGGCCGGCCGCGGGTGAGCACCAAGGTGCCGTCCGCATCGCGCACGTTGAGGCGCGTGCGCTCGGCATAGTCCGCGCTTGCGGTCTCTTGCAGGGGGTAGTGCCCGGCGATCGGGCCGTCCTCGGCGAGGCGGCCCCTGGGACACCAGCCGCCGCAGGGCAGCCCCGCTTCCAGGGCCACGTCCAGGGCGGCCCGGTCGACCCCTGTCTGGCCCCCGGAAACGATTTTCCGCGGCAAGGCCGTGCCGGGGTCCATCTCAGGCCTCGATCGTGTCCACCAGCTCGCCGTCCGCGTCGAAGCAGGCGGCAAGCAGCGGGCCGCCGAAGCCGCAGGCGCCGTCTACGGTGGCGGTGGCGGCCTTGATCTCGAGGCCGCGGTGACGGCGGTCGAAGCCGCGCACCACACGCCTGAAACCGCCGTACGGCGCTTCAATATCGTCGAAATCCTCGCCCCCCCACCAGAAGCTGTCGTGTTGTTCCGAGAGCGGCCGGGTGGCGTCGATGCCGGCGTGGACAAACAGCAGCGCCTTGTCCTCGGTGAAGGCGGCGCGCCTGAGCACGCTCATCAGCATGGTGTGGCCGTCGGCGTCGCGCATGGCGGCGCGCAGGGAACTCGTCCACTTGGTCAGCACCAGGGCGCCGCCGTTGCCGGCGCTGCGCGCTTCTTCGACCGTGCCTCCATAGGCCGCCAGGGTCGGCGCGACGCCTTGGTCCAGCATCCATTCCAGGACCTCGCGGGGATTGGGGGCGAACTGGATCTGCAGCAGCTTGTGCCACATCTCCTCCTGGCTGCCGCGCAGATAGACGATGTCGTCATATTCCGCCCCGGGTCGCGCCAGAAGGGCGCGGCGGAACAGCAACAGCTCTTCGATGGTCTCGGCGACGGCGTTTCCCCGGCCCAGGAAGTTGCCCAGGTAAACCAGGTTCTCGCCCACCTGGATGCGCCCCGCCAGCCGGCGGTGCAGGGCGCGCAGGCGGTCCGCCTCGCCGTGAATGGCAGCCACGGCCCAGTTCCGGCGCCCCGCCGGCAGTGTCTCGAAATGATCCTGTGCCGACATCTCAGGACGCGCGACCCTTCCCCGCCGGGCAAAACGGAAGCGGCTCCGGGGCCTTCCCTAAGTCCCCGCCGGCCTGCCTTCGCCGAAGCGACCCGCTGCGCCGGAGCGCCAGCGAGGCGAGAGCTCCGGCTTCGCGCAGGCAGGAGGGCGCTCAGGCCGCCGTGAGGAGCTCTTCCAGTTTCTCGGTTGCCGCCGTCATGTCGATTTTCTCGACGGCGGCCAGTTCGCACGCCAGGCGGTCACGGGCGGCCTCGTAGATCTGGCGTTCGCTGAACGACTGATCGGGCTGGTCCGCGCTGCGGTGCAGGTCGCGCACCACCTCGGCGATGAAAATCGGGTTGCCCGAGTTGATCTTGGCTTCGTATTCCTGGGCCCGCCGGCTCCACATGCTGCGCTTGGTGCGGGCCCGGCCCGTGAGGGTGGTGAGCGCGTTGTCCATCACCTTTCGCGTGCTCAGTTTGCGCAGGCCCGCGGTTTCGGCCTTGGCGACCGGGACCCTCAGCATCATGCGGTCGCGGGCGAACGAAATCACGTAGAGCTGCAGTTTATGGCCGGAGATTTTCTGCGTCTCGATGCTGACAACCTTGCCGACGCCGTGGGTGGGGTAGACCACGAAATCCCCGGGGATACAGGTAAATTCTTCAGCCATTTCCTCGATTCTCTCCACACCGGCGCCGCTGGCGCCAAGCGGGCAACTCTTCTCTCCCTTCGCGCCCGCGATGGGCGGGCGGGGCGTTGCCTTCTCGATTTGCTGGTGGTCGCCACTTCCTTGGGCACGGATTCCTGGAAATCCACCCAAACAACCAACGCCGGCCACGCAAAGCCGGCGCGGCCATCATACCATATTTGCGGCGTAAAAAAAACAGCGCCGGGAAGGCCGGAGTCAAGGCCTCCCGGGGCGGCGCCCTATCTCACTCTCCCTTGCCCGGATTGGCGCTGAAGTGCTGGAACTTGTCGGCCACCTCCCGCCATTCGTCGGCATCGGGCGGCGGCGTGCCCTTGCGGGTGATGTTGGGCCATTCCTCGGCGTATTTGGCGTTGAGCTCGAGCCACTTCTCAAGGCCCGATTCGGTGTCGGGAATGATCGCCTCGACGGGACATTCGGGTTCGCACACGCCGCAATCGATACATTCGTCGGGATGGATGACGAGCATGTTTTCGCCTTCGTAGAAACAGTCCACCGGGCACACCTCGATGCAATCCATCAATTTGCACTTGATGCAGGCCTCGATAACGACGTAGGTCATGATCCTCTCCGTTGCGTTTCTTCGCTCAAGCTCGGTTCCCGCCCCCGCGGGTTCACGAAGGGGGTGTTTCGGCCGCCTCGAGGCGCTGGCGCACCCGCTTGCGCGCGGCGCCGCTGTCGCGGTCCGCCACGTAGATCAACCCGGCGACGCGGCGCACGAGCGAGGATTCGTATTCGTGCAGGTGGCCGTCGGCGTAGGCCACCTCCCACAGCATCTCGATCATACCGATCCTTTCTTCGTCCGAAAACCGCTCCTGGATGACGCGGGTGAAGGCATACAACTGGGTCGATTCCTCCACCGTCTCGCGGGCGGCATCGATCAGGGTGTCGGTCTGCGCCTCATCCAGGTGAAATTGCCGTTGCAGGAGAGAGGCGATGGTGTCGCGCTCCCCTGCGTCGAAGTCGCCGTCCAGGCACGCCGCTTCCACCAGCAGCGCCGCCGCCGCCAGGTGCAGGGTGTCGGTGGCATGACGGCCTTTTTCCACCCTGTCGGCGCCCTCGCCACCGAAGACCAGGGCCTTGAGTCTGGCGATCATGACCTTGCCTATCACACCCCGGGGCCGCCCCGCAACCCCGCGAAAATTGGGGCCTTTTCCTTACCCTGCAAGGGCGCGCGCCTGGCCCGCCCGGGGGCAGCGGCCGGTATCACCATTTCGGTTCATCACGGAGGATGTTGCCCCCCTCAGTCCGCCGTGAACTCGCAGTCCGCGGTCAGCATGGCGCCGACGGCGCCTAAGCGGGGATCGCTGGTCTGGCGGCTGATCAGCACCTTGCCGGCACGGAATAAGAGGGTGTAGATCCACACCCCGTAGGCGTCGATGTCGGCGACGCTGATCTGGCTCTCGTTCCGGTGGACGATGGGCAGAAGCTGGTCGGACTTGCCCCAGGTGACCCGGATCTGGTCCGGATACGTATCGTCGGAGACGAAGCCGAGCACGCCCGCTCCTTCGCCCGGCACGTCGGCGTAGGACTCCCGCTTCCAGGTCTCGATGCCGGTTTCCTTCGTCGGGTCCAGGTCGACGCGCTGCCCGGCCACGTCGCCGCAGACGGCGCGGAAGATGGTCCCGGCCACGGCCGGGGCCGCGCCCGCGATGGGCATGGACGCGGCCATGGCGAGGAGAACGGCCGGCAGGAGCGGGCGCCTGCGTGACATCGGCATGGGATTTTCCCCGGTCCCTAAGGTTTTGCGCTCACCCCTCGTCCTCATCCATCCACCGAAGGTGCTGTTTCCACGCCCCGCCGCCGGGGTGTTTGGCGTTGACGCGGAGAACGTGGCGGTGGTGGCGGTGCCCCGCCTCCACAAGCCGGTCGTAACCGCGGCCGCCGGCGGCCCGCCAGAACGCGATCACGATAACCGCAAGCAGCACATAGAGGATCATTTCCATGTCCGGTTCTCCTTCGCGGTCCCGGCGGCCCTGTCCGTGGCGCCGCACCGGTTTCCCTGAACCACGGGGCAGGACCAAAGAATAGGGATTTATACCAAGGGTCGCTGATCATGACTCATAGAGATCGCGTAGGCGGCTCGTCGGGCAGGAGGAAAGTTTCAGGCGATGCGGCGCATCGTCGAAACTTTTCGACGCCCTCCGACGGGCCGCATACGCGACCGGAACGGCGGCTTACCAAGGCTTTCGGACGGCGTCGCGCACGCTTCGCGATGCCCCGCATCGCCACAGCGCACGCTTAAGGCCGAAAACCTTGGTAAGCCGGCTCGTCGGGTCATGATCAGCGTCCCTTGGTATTAGCCGGCGTTTCCCATATGAACCTAGTGGCCTGCATCACAATAGGATGGTACGTGGGATCGTATTAGCCAACGCAACACGTCGGCGGGCCGCACGGCCCATATGCCGGGGTGAGCCCTCGGGAGGTCGTCGTGGCAGGGAGGCCACCAGAGACCATGGTCAAAGGCCGGGAACCCTTCGCGGCGCCGGCGGGCGCCGCCGATTACCGCCGCCGCGTCGCCGCCTCCGCCGAGCGCAACCGCGATCCCATCCTCGCGGTACTGACGCGGGTGCTGCCGGCGGCGGGCACGGTGCTGGAGGTGGCCAGCGGCACCGGCCAGCACGCCGCCTATTTCGCGCCCCGCCTGCCCGGCCTCGTCTGGCAGCCCAGCGACCCGGACCCGGAGATGCGCGCCAGCATCGCCGCCTGGGTCGCCGGAACCGGGGCCGCGAACCTGAAGCCGCCCCTCGATCTGGACGTGCTTTCGGCATCCTGGCCCGTCGAGTCGGCGGCTGTGGTGGTCGCCATCAACATGATCCACATCGCGCCCTGGGCGGCCTGCGAAGGGCTCCTGGCCGGGGCCGGGCGCCTGCTCGATGGCGGGGGGATCCTCTATCTCTACGGCCCCTTCCACGTGGACGGCCGGGCGACCGCGCCGAGCAACGCCGACTTCGACGACTCCCTGCGCCGGCGCAACCCCGAATGGGGCGTGCGCGACGTGGGCGACGTGGTGGCCGCCGCCGCCGCCCACGGCCTGGAGCTGAGCGAAACCGTGGATATGCCGGCCAACAACATGTCGGTGGTCCTGCGCCGGGCCTGAACCCGCGTTACCGCCCGCGTTACCGCCCTTCCTTCAGGCGGTCGGTGGCGCGGCGCTCGGCCTTGGTCGGGCGCCCCGCTCCCCGTTCCCGTTCGCCGGCGCCGGGCGCCGGCGCAGCGGTGCGGGCCTGGGGCGGCTCCAGGTCCTCGTAGAGCGTCCGGGCTTCCGTCGCCGGGCCCCGGCGCGTGCCCAGCGCGCTTACCCGGATCACCCGGATGTGGCGCCCCAGGGGAAAGGTGAGCACGTCGCCCGCCTTCAGGGCGTGATGGGGCTTGCCCACGATGGTCCCGTTGATCCTCAGGCGGCGCGCGGCGCACAGCCGGGCGGCGAGGGTGCGGCTCTTGAAGAAGCGGGCGTACCACAGCCACTTGTCGACGCGCAGGGACTCCGCGGTCATGGCCTCGGCGCAGGGTCCCGCAGCTTGGAAAACGGCGACTCCGCCGCCCGCCCGGCGGCCTCGCGGGCGCGGCGCTGGTTCCCCTTGCGCCGGCGCAAGGGGGCCGGGGCGTAGCGGACCTCGCCGTCGGCGCTTTTCGCCCGGTAGCCGAGCGCCGCCAGCACGCCGGAAATTTCCTCCGGTCCGCAGCCGGCCAGGGACAGCAACTCCGGCCCGGCGGCGAAGGGGCCGGCGCGCGACAGTTTCCAGGCGCGCTCCGCCAGCCGTTCGACGATGTCCACGCGCAAGGCCCGCGGGCCCAGCGGCCGGTAGCCCACCGCCTCGTAGAACCGGTGCGGGACACCGTCGGCCAGGGGCACCGAGACCCGGCCCGGGGCCGGCACCGCGGAGTCCCCCAGACCCTCGTTGACCGCCCACAGAAGCCCGCGCATCTCCACCGCCCGGGGCCTGATCAGCGCCGGCATGAAGACGCTTTCCCGGCCCAGCCGCACGCCCAGTTTCCTCAGCGCCTTGCGGCCGTCGCGCCCCAAGGCCTCCACCTGGCTTGCGGCGCGGCGCCGGGGCAGCGACCCCAGGGCTTCGCACAGCTGGAAGACGAGGCCGCGCGCCGCCCCGGCCAGGGGCGCCCGGCGCGCCGCGAACAGGGGTGCCAGGCGCGCCTCTATGGTGCCCGCCAGCCAGGCGGCGAGGCGGCGGCGCACCCGTTCGCGCATGTCCGGCTCCAAAAGGTCGCTCGCCATCGCCTCGCCACCGGGGCTGAGCACGTCCTTTCA
>JADFHR010000188.1 GCA_022567015.1 Pseudomonadota bacterium | reverse complement strand
CCCGCCGGGAACGCGCACAGGGGAGGCGGCAATGACCAGGACCATCACGTACTATTATGCCCTCAACTCGCCCTGGACCTATCTCGGCGGCCTGCGGCTGGAGGAAACGGCCCGCCGTCACGGGGCGGCCATCGACCACAAGCCGGTAAGCCTGCAGGAGGTCTTCCCCGTCTCGGGCGGCCTGCCGTTGGGCAAGCGCGCGCCCCAGCGCCAGGCCTACCGCCTGGTGGAACTGGCACGGTGGCGGGACTTCGTGGGGATGCCGCTGAATTTGAAACCCCAGTACTTTCCGGCCGCCGAGTGGCCGGCGGCGGGCATGGTGATCGCGGCCAGACAGGGCGATCACGATTGCGGCAGGCTGACCAACGCCATCCTGAAGGCGGTCTGGGCCGAGGAACGGAACATCGCCGACACCGGGACGCTGAGGACCATCGCCGGCGAGAACGGCATGGACGGCGACGCCCTGCTGGAGGCGGCCGAAAGCGAAGCGGTGACCGCCGAATACAAGGCCAACACCGCCGAAGCCATCGAGCGCGGCGTGTTCGGCGCGCCCACCTACGTCTTCGACGACCAGATGTTCTGGGGCCAGGACCGGCTCGATTTCCTGGACAGGGCGCTGGCCGGCGCATGACCCCGGCGCCGCGCCCTTAAACTCCCCGGAAAAAGTCCCGCTGACCGGCGCCCGCCGGCCGTCACCGGCAGTGCATCCGCGCCCGCGCGCGTGACGGGCTATGTGACTGGAAAGAAACGCTATTTTGCCATCCGCGCCCCGGCACGGTTGTGTAACCCGTCTTGACGCGCTCGCCCCCCGATATGGTATGCAAACGGTCAGGCCCCGCAACCAGGGGAACACATTGGGGGGGAAGTATACGATGCCCGAAAAACGACTCTACATCGAGGGCAGGCTCGCGGGCAAACCGCTTCCGCGGGAGCGCCTGAGGAAATGAAGGCGTTCCTGCACACGGCACTGGTTGTGGCGGGTCTCGGGCTCGCGGCCGCCGCCGGTACCCTGGTGGCGGACGCAACGGCCGCCCCGGCCCCCTCCGTCGGTTCCGATGCGGCGGAGTTCACAATCATGGGGCACCGATTCCGCATCCCCAGGGTCTATCTGACCCAGGCCGAGGACCTGCCCGGACGTACCATCGAGTCATCGGGAGAGGCCGTGTTCATGAAGGTTGCGTTGCCAAACCTCGCCCCCATCACCAAGCGGGACACCGATTACTACAAATGGGGCAAAGGTGTTTCGGACGTGATCAGCTTCGGTCTTTGGGCCCGGCCGGGCGGTGCGGGACCGGTCAAGCGTTATTTCCTGCCGGAAAGCCTCAAAAAGTGCTCGGGTCCCCGCGAAAGGTATCTCACATGCCCCCACTGGTTGGACGAGGAAGGCAGCAATCTTTTCAAAGATATAGAGGTTTTCGTTCGTATTGACGGCGATCGTAGGTTCGCATTCGAATGCCGCAAGGAGAACAGCGTTCCGTCCCCTCACTGCAGAATCGACTTGCCGTTTTCAAACCACATCGAACTAAAAATATCGTTCGCGAAAAAGCATTTCCGGGACGCGGACCGCCTCCTCGCGCGGCTCTTTGAGCTGGTGTGCAGCTTTTACCTTCCCGGCTCAGGTAAAAAGGACCGAACCTTCAACTACTGTAAATAACCCACTGAACGCAACTCATGGAGGACATGATGCAACAAAACGTGAAACTACGGGCGATTCTTGATAAGGGAAGGACGTTTCTGGATAAAGGGGATGTAGCCGGATACTGGAAACACATGTCCCAAGTCACCGACTATGCCCGGCTGGCCGGGGACGTGGCGAGCGGCAATGGTTTGTTCGCCCACCTTGCCAATCAAAGCCTTCAGCGGGCCGCCCGCGCAAGAGGGAGGTCTGAGCTTTCCAGGAAGGAGCTTGCCCAAATCAGCGCGGATATCGCCAGAAAGGACCTGGATTTCCGCAAAGAAAAATTTGACAGGGAAGGCCATATCGGCCTGACCGACAGGGATATATTCGAATACCACAAGCTTGTGTTCGAGGATCACAATCTTCCGGAAGACACCTTTATACCCGCCAACCTTCAGAAGCTCGGCTTTACCGCCTGGAGCGCGCTTACCGGCAACCCCACGGCGGACGCCAAACGTAAAGACCTGGATGAACTTCTCGACGACATCAAGAGGAAACACGACGAGAATCCCGAGCAATTCAGGAAGACACTCATGGACCTGGGCGGCGATTTCGCGTCCGTGGCCCGAGACACCGCGGACTTCTACGCCGACGAGATCGAGGACATGTTGCCCGAGCCCGACGACAAGCCGTTTCGCCTGGACGACGCCAACCAAGCTTCCCGGGAAGGCGGGGAAACCAAGGAAAAACGCGTCGCCCTCTCCGGCGTCGGGGGCAATACGGCCCTCACCGGCGATAAGGCCGCCGCCGATCCGGCGGCTACATCCCCCGAGGCGCGCAAGTTCCTCGACGACGTGGTCAAGCCCGGCAGCCCGGCCGATGAAATCCTCCTCAAGCCCGTCTCCAGATGGACCGACGACGAGCTGGGTGTGGTCATGGGCACCCGCCTCGACCTGCCGTCGGGGGGGCACCCCGAGCGCAACCGGATGGCGGACAAGGAGACCGAGTTCTTCAAGCGCTTCCACAGCGACGGCACGACCCCTCCCATCCCCAAGGACCCCACTCCGGCAAGGGCGCCGGACGGCGGGGACCTGGCGTCCGCGCTCCGGCGCGTCGGCGCCCATGTGGTCCGCACCGCCAGCAAGGGCGGCCTGCCGCCCGCGCTCCGCGACCTGCAGCGGGGCATCAACCTCAAGCGCGACGCGGCGATGGCGTTGAAGGTGGACGGCGCCTTCGGCCCGCGCACCCATTCCGCGCTCAGGCGCGCCACGGCCGATCAGGGGTCGGCCGGGGTGGAGCGGTTGTTCGCGCTCGGGCGCTTCCACGGCTTCGCCGAGGACGCGGAGCGCGACGGGCCCGCGGACCTCAAGGACACCCTGGAGGCCGTCTTCGCCGATCCGGGACGTACCCCGGCAAGGCCCGTCGGGGCGCTCAAGCGCACGCTGAATAACCTGGGCCAGATTCACTTCGGCGGCGACGCCTGGAGGCCCCTGGACGACGGCAAGGGGCGGATCGGCCCCGAGACCACGACCGCATTCGCCAAGGTCCTGCGGGCCGCCGGACCCAAGCTGCTCACCGAGCGCTTCGGCCGTTTTCTCGGAATCCTTTAACCGGGACGGGCGGGGCCGCGCCGGGGCCGAAAACCGGCGCGGTCCCGGCCCCCCTTGCACCGGGCGGCGGAAAATTTAAAACGGGCATCGGCGGGGTTTCTGCCTATATTGAGGGGGCCCCACAGCCGTTTAGGAGGAGGTGCCACCATGTTCATCCAGACCGAGGCCCTGACCGACCCGGACGCCTTGAAGTTCCTGCCGGGGCAGCCTGTCCTGCCATCGGGCACGGCCCATTTCGCGGACGCGGAATCGTCCGCGGGGTCGCCCCTGGCCCAACGCATCTTCGAGGTGGACGGCGTCACCAGCGTGTTTTTCGACCCCCAGTCCATCACCGTCAAGAAACGGGACGACACGGACTGGACGGCCCTGAAGCCGCTCATCCTCGGCGTCATCATGGAGCATTTCACCGCCGGCGGACCCGCCGTCGTCGCGGAACAGGGGGCGGACGTCCCCGACGATACCGGAGAGGACAGCGAGATAGCGGCCAAGATCAAGGACCTGATCGACACCCGCATCCGCCCGGCGGCGGCCCAGGACGGCGGCGACGTCATCTACCGCGGTTTCAAGGACGGCGTCGTCCTCCTGGAAATGATCGGCTCCGGCACCGGCCTGAAGGACGGGATCGAGAACATGCTGCGCCATTACGTTCCCGAGGTCACCGGGGTCAGCGATTACCGGGACGCCATACCCAAGCCCGGCCTGGAAACGCCCGAGGGCAAACTGATCCAGGCCCTGCTCGACGAGCGCGTCAACCCGTCCGTGGCGTCCCATGGCGGGCATATCTCCCTGGTCGACGTCCAGAACGACACCGTCTACATCCGCCTCGAGGGCGGCTGCCAGGGGTGCGGCATGGCGGACGTGACGCTGAAACAGGGGATCGAGACGGAGATCAAGCGGGCGGTGCCGAATATCACCGCCGTGCTCGACGTGACCGACCACGCCGGAGGGAGCAACCCCTATTACCAGCCGGGCAAGGGCGGCGGCAGCCCGTTTTAACGGGCCGGCCGTGAGCCTGTTCCAATTCCGGCGTGCGCCGCCACCGGGCGTGGGTGATTAGTACTCACTTGCACGAATTCGCGCACCATACGACGGCCTTGCGAGGTTTCCGGCTAGGAGCACGGCGCGCCGTGATGCTGGAGCATCACAAGCGGCGCGCGACGACGTCCGGGGGCCTCGCAAGGCCGCCCTTCGGGTCGCGTTTCCCGTTCCCTCGGGGGTCGCGGGGGCGCCCCCCGCATACGGTGTCGGGGGGACACCCCCCGGTGTGGCCCCCCGGGGCGTCGGGAAGGCTTTCCGATGGGCCGCCATCGCCTGCGCCTCCCCTCCTGCCGAGGAAACGGGAAACGCGATCGTATGATACGCGAATTCGTGCAAGGGAGTACTAGCAATGAACGTCGTCCTTCTGTCCACCTATGATCTTGGCCATCAGCCGTTCGGGCTGGCGTCGCCGGCGGCGTGGCTGCGCGAGGCCGGGGCGTCGGTCACCTGCAACGATCTGGCCGTCGACGACCTGGACGAACAGGCGGTGCGCGACGCGGGCCTGATCGCCGTCTACCTGCCCATGCACACCGCCACCCGGCTGGCGGGCGCCCTCGTGCCCAGGCTTAAACGCCTCAATCCCACGGCGCACGTCTGCTTCTACGGCCTGTACGCGCCGCTGAACGAGGAATTCCTGCGCCGGCTCGGTGGCGGGACCATCCTCGGCGGCGAGTTCGAAAGCGGCCTGGTGAGCCTGTATGAACGGCTCTCGGCGAACGGCGCGCCGTCCCGGCAGGCCCAGAGCGAGCCCCTGATCTCCCTTGCCAAGCAACGGTTCCGCGTTCCCGACCGCAGCGGCCTGCCGCCGCTCGAACGCTACGCCCATCTGAAAACGGGGAACGGCGGGCGCCGCACGGCCGGGTACACGGAGGCGAGCCGGGGCTGCAAGCACGTGTGCCGGCACTGCCCGGTGGTCCCGGTCTACGGCGGACGGTTCCGCATCGTGCAACTGGACACGGTGATGGAGGACGTGCGCCGGCAGGTTGCCGCGGGGGCCGGCCACATCACCTTCGGAGATCCGGATTTCTTCAACGGCGTCGGCCACGCCATGCGGCTGGTGGAGGCGTTGAACGCGGAATTCCCCCGGCTCACCTATGACGTCACGATCAAGGTCGAGCACCTGCTCGACCATGCCCGCCATCTGGGGACCCTCGCCCAGACCGGCTGCGTTTTCGTCACCACGGCGGTCGAATCCGTGGACGACCGCGTCCTCGGGCTGTTGGACAAGGGCCATACGCGGGCCGATTTCATCCAGGCGGTCGGGCTAACCCGGGACGCCGGCCTGACCCTGTCGCCAACCTTCATCCCGTTCACGCCCTGGACCACCCTGGAGGGCTATCTGGATCTGCTCGCCGTGGTGGCCGAGCTCGACCTGGTCGCCCACGTGGCGCCGATTCAGCTTGGAATCCGGCTGCTCCTGCCCAGGGGATCGTGGCTTCTGCGGGTGCCGGAACTGCAGGCCCATCTCGGCGACTTCGACCCGGGCGCCTTAAGCTACCGCTGGTCCAATCCCGATCCCAGGGTCGACGGGTTGTGGGAAAAGGTGGCGCGGGTCGTCGAAGAGGGCGAGGACGCCGGCCGCCGCGATGTGTTCGAGGGGATCTGGCGTCTCGGCCGCGACGCCCTGGGCCTGCCGGACACGCCGGCGCCCGGTCGCCGGCACGCCGAGGCCTGCCCTCCCCATCTCAGCGAGCCCTGGTATTGCTGCGCCGAGCCCACGTCCGGTCAGTTCGCGCGCATTTAGCGCTTGTGTGCCGGAAGTTCGCTTGCGTGAGCGTGATGAACCCGCGGCGGGGGATGGATGACCGTTGAGGCCATGGGGCGGCTGCTGTTGCTGGTTCCCACCACGTCCTATCGCGTCGGCGATTTCCTCGACGCCGCCCGCCGGCTCGGCGTCGACGTCGCCGTCGGCTCGAACCGGCGCCAGGTCCTGGAACAATTCGCCGAGGGCAAAACGGTCACCCTCGATTTCACCGACCTTGAAAAGGGGGTCGCGCAGATCCGCGCCTATGCCCGGGACTATCCCCTGCAAGCCATCGTCCCGGTGGACGACGAGCCCGTCCCCCTGGCCGCCGAAGCGTCCCAGGCCCTCGGGCTTCCCCA
>JADFHR010000187.1 GCA_022567015.1 Pseudomonadota bacterium | reverse complement strand
GGGACGTAGACCGCCGTTTGGCGGAACTGCAGTTAGGGCCGCGCACTCGCCTTCTGAAGGTAGTAGCGATCGCGATTTCTGCGGGCGCTGATGCTACGGCTTTCCATCCTGCGAACGCCGCCGGCACGTTTTCATATCAGCACGGGACGTGGGCGCTTCGCGACGGATTTGTCGGCGATGCTTGGCTACTCGACCGTCCCGATGGCGTCGAGGCGATCCGGAACGATGCTATCAAAGTGAAGGTCGTATTCGCAAACGTGGATGTCGCCTGTAACGATGAGCAGAAGCCGAAGCCGCGTTCGCGCAAGGGCGCAGGCGCGGAGCGGGTTTGCGTCGGGAACTTGTTTGGCTCGCTGCCGGATTTTGCGCCTCGCCAACCCGAGAGGTGGGCAACTTACTACCTTATGGTTGACGAAAATGGTGCCGCAGAACTTACGCGCCCCGTGATTAAGAACGGCACGTTTGTCTCCTATGTCGAGCGCATCTATCTTTCTGACGGCAGTGACCTGGATCGTGAGCCGATTGCTCTAGACGATGGGGATACGGCGGACGACTTCGATCCACAAGTAGTTCGCAAGTAGCGGGTGCGTCGTGTTTAACCATAAGAGGCTCAGCCTCGCCCGAAAGAGGCGAAGGCTGACAGGAAAAGCACTCGCTGATCGAGCAGGCGTGTCCGCGATCACCGTTTCGCGGCTAAAAAACGGCGAGAACGAGCCAGATGGCGATACGGTCGCAAAGCTCGCTCGTGCGTTGGACTACCCAGAGGCGTTTTTCTCCGATGACGACCCGGAAGAACTCGATACCGGGGCCGTGAGTTTTCGCAGCCTGACAAAAATGAGCGCTAAGGAGCGCGATGCCGCAACTGCTGCGGGCTCTCTTGGATTGCAGTTGAGCGATTGGGTGGAAGGTGAGTTCCGTCTGCCGGAAGCCAATCTTCTTGATCTGAGTTATGAAACCGATCCCGAAGTCGCCGCGCGTTCTCTCCGGCAGTTTTGGAGTCTGGGAGAAAAGCCTATTGGCAACATGCTTGGACTGCTTGAGGTAAATGGCGTTCGTGTTTTTTCTCTCTCGGAAGATACGTCCACAGTCGATGCGTTTTCATTCTGGCGAAATGAAAAGCCATTTATTTTCCTAGACAATTTCAAGACAGCGGAGCGCAGCATTTTTGATTCCACGCACGAACTTGGACATCTGGTCCTGCACCGACATGGTGGACCGCAGCCATCACGGGCTGCCGAGCGCGAGGCCAACATGTTTGCTTCTACATTTTTGATGCCCACGAACGATGTGAGGGCCAGGATGCCCAGGTTCATTACCGTAGATGCCATAATTGAAGTAAAAGGGCGCTGGCGCGTCTCTGCGATGGCTATGGCTTACCGACTACACACACTCGGCCTTCTGACTGAGTGGCAGTACAAATCTGCCTGCATCGAGCTTGGTAGACGTGGTTTCCGCTCTGGTGAGCCTCGCGGGATTGAGCGTGAAACATCGCGTGTCTGGCAAAAAGTTCTTTCTCAGCTTTGGGCTGAGCGAAAGACGAAAAGCGACATAGCGGATAGCTTGCATATTCCGCTTGATGAACTTGAGGGGCTAATTTGGGGGCTGACTGGTCCAACCATTCGCCCCGACAAGGATGAGGCGCGAGGCACCATTCGCGCTGTTAAGTGAATTTTTATTCTTGACGCGTTGAGGCCCCTAACGTTGAGGGCGGGCGGTCCGGCCGCCCACGGATTTTGCCGAACCCCGTGTGAGCAATGAAGCACAAACGTCGCCGAAAAAAAGTGCGGCAGGAAACCCAGGGAACCACGGCCGGTCCTTCCCCGGCGGCGGGAGGCCGGGACGCGCCCTCGCCCGCCGACGGACGTGTGCAACGGGCGATCGAGGAATTCCAGGGCGGCCGCGTGGACCAGGCGCTGCGGTTGTGCCAGGAAATCCTCATCGCCGAGCCGGAGAACGTGGACGCGCTGAACCTCGCGGCGACGATCACCTACCGGATGGGCGACAGCGAGCGGACGATCAGCCTTCTCAAGGCGGTGGCCGCCGTGCAGCCCAACAACGCCGAGGCCCACACCAGCCTGGGCGACGTGCTGCGGTGGATGCAGCGGTCCGAAGAGGCCGTAGCCGCATACCGCCGCGCCCTGGAGATCGCGCCCGGCCTCGCCGAGGCGCACCACAGCCTCGGTCTTGCCCAGGAGCGGCTGGGCAGGTTCGACGAAGCCGGGGCCGCCTACCGGCGCACCCTGGAGATACGGCCCGACCACGCGCAAGCGCACAACAACTACGGCGCCATCCTGCAGGCCGACGGCAAGCCGGACCAGGCCGCCGCCGCGTACCGGCGCGCCCTCGGGATCGACCCCGGTCTGGTCAAGGCGCACTACAACCTCGCCCACGTGCTGATCGAACAGGGCGACCATCGCGCCGCGCTGGACGCCTGCGAGGCGTGTCTCGCGGTGGAGCCGGGCAACACCAATGCCCTGGCGATCAAGGCCGCCGCCCTCGACGAGATGGGCGACCGCGACGGGGCGCGTTTCCTGATCGACCTCGACCGTTTCATCCGGCCCCGGCAATTCGACGCGCCGGCCGGCTTCGACGGCCTGGCCGGCTTCAACGAGGCCCTGGCCCGCCACATTTTCGAGCACCCCCTTCAGGTCCCCGATTCGGCCGGTTCCGTGACCCGCCTGGGCGCCATACCCGGCGGCCATCTGGGCGGGCTGCTCAGCGAGCCGAAAGGGCCCATGGCCGCCTTCGAAGAGATGGTCGAAGACGCCGTCCGGGAGTACCGGCACGCCCAGCCGGCGGATGCGGCCCATCCCTTCCTCGCCAACCCGCCCCGGCGATGGAGCCTGCAAATCTGGGGCAACGTCTACAACAGGACCGGAGTCCAGCAACCCCATATCCATCCCGGCTGGTTGAGCGGCGTCTATTACGTCCGGGTCCCCGCTGAAACCCGCGACCCCGACAGACACCAGGCCGGCTGGATCGGGTTCGGCCGGCTGCCGTCCAATTTCCGCTGCGCGGTCGAGCCCGAAACCAGAGCCTTCCGGCCCGAGGAAGGTCTGATGTTCCTGTTCCCGTCCTACTTCTACCACCACACCATGCCGTCGGAGAGCGCCGACACGCGCATCAGCATCGCCTTCGACGTGCAGGCGGAAGACTGATACCAAGGAGCGCCCGGCATGAACCGCAAGCAACGGCGTCAGGCGGCGAAGGAGGGAACCGCGCGGCAGGCCGCGGGCGGCGGCGGGCAGGTTTCCCCGCAACAGACGTTCCAGGTGGCCCTGCGCCATTACGAATCAGGCCGCCTGGCCGAGGCGGAGGGTGCGTTAGCGCAGATCCAGCGCGCCCAGCCGGACGTTCCCGACGTGCTCCACCTTCTCGCCCTCATCGCCCTCAGGACCGAAAGGCCGGGGCTCGCGGTCGGGCATCTCGAGAAAGCCGTGGCCGCCACCCCCGGCTCGGCGGAGCTCCACGACCTGCTGAGCAGCGCCCTGGTCGCCGACGGGCGCGTGGAGGCCGCCGCCGCGGCCCTCGAGCGGGCGGTCTCGCTGAAGCCCGATTTCACCGACGCCCATTACAATCTCGGCAACGTGCTCAAGCGGATGGGGCGCCTGGAGGAAGCGCTGGGCCATTTTGCGAAGGCGTCGGCGCTTGCGCCCGATTTCGCAGACGCCCATTACAACCTGGGCCTCGCGCTGAAGGAATCGGGCCGGATCGGCGACGCCGTGGCGGCCTACCGGCGGGCCCTTGCCATCGATCCCCAAGACGCCGAAGCGCACACCAGCCTGGGCAGCGCGTTGCAGGCACTTGGCAAGCCCGACGAGGCCATGGCCGCCTACCGGCGCGCCCTGGAGATCGACCCCGGCTACGCCGAAGCGCACAACAATCTCGGCCTCGTATTGTACGCCTCCGGCAGGCCCGAGGAAGCCGTGGCCGCCTACCGCCGTGCCCTGGAGATCAAGCCGGAACTGGTCAAGGCCCATCACAACCTGGGCCAAGCGTTGCTCGAACAGGGTCATGGGCGCGCCGCGCTGGACGCGTGCGACGCCTGCCTGAAGCTGGACCGGGGCAACACGGCCGCCCTCGCGATCAAGGCCATCGCGCTGGCCGAAACCGGCGACCGGGACGGGGCGCGCTTCCTGATCGACTTCGACCGGCTCCTGCAGACCACGCGCCTCGACGCGCCGGACGGCTTCGACGCCGTGGCCGACTTCAACCGGGCGCTGGAACGCCACATACAGGCGCAGCCCACCCTGGCCTTCGACCCGGTCAGGTACCCGACCCGGTCCGGCCGCAACACCAACGACCTGCTGCTGGGGACGAAGGGCCCCATCGCCGCTTTCGAAAAAACGATCCACGGCGCCATCCAGGCCTACCGGCGATTCCTGCCGGCGGATCTGGCGCACCCGTTTATCGCCAGCGCGCCCGAACGGTGGCGGCTGTCGGTGTGGGGCGTGGTCCTGGAAAGCCAGGGGCACCAGGTCCCCCATATCCACAAGGACTCGTGGCTGAGCGGCGTTTATTACGTGAAACTTCCCGCTATCGTCGCCGCCCCCGGCCAAGCCGGCTGGATCGAGTTCGGGCGGCCGCCGGCGAGCATCCCGTGCGCGGCCGAGCCCCGGGTGAAGACGCTACGGCCCGAGGAAGGGTTGATGGTCCTGTTCCCGTCGTACTTCCACCACCGGACCATTCCCTTTGAGAGCGACGAACAGCGGATCAGCATCGCTTTCGACGTGATGCCCGTGGCAGCGCCGGCCGCTCAATAGCCGAGCGCGCAGCCGTCCTTGCGCGGGTCCGATCCGCCGGTCAGGGTGCCGCGCTCCCAGTCGATCCAGATCGCCTGCGCCCCGCCGATCGGCTTTTCCGGCGGACCGGTCCTGTGCCCGAGCCCCTCGAGCCCTTCGACAACGTCCCTGGGCACGCCGCTTTCGACCTCCACCACCCCTTCCGCGGTGGGGAAGACGCGGGGCAGGTCGATGGCCTCCTGCACGTCGAGGCCGAAATCGAGCAGGTTGACCAGGAAGTGGGCATGGCCGGCGGCCTGGTATTGGCCGCCCATGACGCCGAAGGGCATCACCGCGCGGCCGTCCCTGGCCAGCAGGCCGGGAATGATGGTGTGCAGCGGCCGCTTGCCGGGCGCGATGCAGTTGGGATGGGAAGGATCGACGACGAACCCGATGCCCCGGTTCTGCAGGAGAACGCCGGTCTTCGGGCTCACCAGACCGCTGCCGAAGCCCTTGAACAGCGAGTTGATGAAGCTGACGGCGTTGCGGTCCCGGTCCACCACGCACAGATAGACGGTATCCTCATGGGCCGGAAAATCGGGCGGCGGCGGCCGGTCCATGGCCCGGTCGCGCCGGATGGAGGCACGCAAGCCCTGGGCGTGCTCGGCCGACAGCAGGCGGCGGAGGGGCACCTGGGCCATCGCCGGATCGGCGAGCACGGCGTCCCGGTCCCCGTAGGCCAGCCGCGTCGCCTCGATCTCCAGGTGCAGGCGCTCCACCGACAGGGGCTCCAGCTCGTCCAGGGCGAACCCGGACAGGATGTTGAGGATTTCGAGGGCGATGATGCCCTGGCCGTTGGGCGGGCACTCGTGGACGTCGTAACCGCGGTACGAGGTCTTGATCGGAGCCACGTATTCGCCCCGGGCTTCCGCGAAGTCGTCGAGGCTGTGCAGTCCGCCGAGGCTGTTCAGGTAGGTAACGATGTCCTCGGCGACGGGGCCCCTATAGAAGGCGTCGCGCCCCCCTTCGGCGATGCGGCCCAGGGTTTCGGCCAGCTCCGGCTGGCGGTGGAGGTCGCCGGCCTCAGGCGGCTTGCCGCCGGGCAGGAAGATGCGGGCCGCGGTCGGGTCCCGGCGCAAGGTGTCGGCGAAGAGTCGCCAGTCGAAGGCGACGCGCCCATGAACGGCATAGCCGTCGCGGGCATACGCGATGGCCGGCTGGAGCAGGTCACCCAGGCTCTTCGTGCCGTGGTCCTCGACCAGCCGCGCCCAGGCGTCGACGGCGCCGGGCACGGTCACCGCGTGGGGCGAGAAGGGATCGATCCCGGTGATGCCCTGTTCGGCGTACCATTCGGCGACCGCCGCCGCCGGCGCCCGGCCCGACCCGTTGTAGGCGATCACCTCGTCGCCGCCGCCGGGCGCGAACAGGGCGAAGCAGTCGCCCCCGATACCCGTCGACTGCGGCTCGATGACGCACTGGACGGCGCAGGCCGCCACCGCCGCGTCGATGGCGTTGCCGCCGTCCTTGAGCACCTCCAGGGCGCACAGGGTGGCCAGCGGTTGCGAAGTCGCCGCCATGCCGTTCTGCGAATGGACCGGTGACCGGCCGGGCAGTTCAAGGTTTCTCATACCTTCCCGTTTCCATTAATACCAAGGGACGCTGATCATGACTCATAGAGATCGCGTAGGCGGCTCGTCGGGCA
>JADFHR010000186.1 GCA_022567015.1 Pseudomonadota bacterium | reverse complement strand
AGGTCCTTCGACGCCGTGGTCAAGATGGCGCCCGATTTCGCCGAAGGCTGGAACAAGCGGGCCACGGTGGAATACCTCCAGGGCGACTTCGATGCCTCGGTCGGCGATATCGAGCGCACCCTGGCCCTCGAACCCCGTCATTTCGGGGCGCTGTCGGGACTGGGACTCATTTATCTCGCCATCGGCAAGGAGCGGGCGGCCATCCGGGCGTTCGAAGGCGCGCTGGCGATCCATCCCCTCCTGCCCGGCGCCAGGGCGCGCGTCAAGCGCCTTCGCCGCAAGCTGGAAGGCGAGGAAATCTGAAGCGCCATGCGCCGGTCGATATCCCTCTGAGACTTTCGGAAGGCGGCCATGACCAAGGTCCTTGTTCTCGGCGCCGGCAAGATCGGCGTCAGCATCGCCCAGGTGCTGGCGGAATCGGGCGATTACCAGGTGACGCTCGGGGAAGGCATGCCCGACTCCCCGGCGGCGGGCGGGCTCGGCGGCGTGGAACACACGGTGCTCGACGTCAACGACACCGGCGCCCTCAGCCGGGCGCTTGGGCGCGTCGAGGTGGTGATCAGCGCCCTGCCGTATTTTCTCAACGTGGGCGTGGCCGAGGCGGCCAAGGCGTCCCGCGTCCATTACTTCGACCTCACCGAGGACGTGCACGTCGCCCGCCGGGTGCTGGCCCTGGCCGAAGGGGCGGACACCGTCTTCGTCCCCCAATGCGGCCTTGCCCCGGGCTTCATCTCGATCGTCGCCAACCACCTGATGAGGGGCTTCGACCAACCCGAGGACGTGCGCCTCAGGGTGGGCGCCCTGCCCCAGTTCCCGGACAACGTGCTGAAGTACAACCTGACCTGGAGCACCGAGGGCCTGATCAACGAGTACTGCAACACCTGCGAGGCCATCCACGACGGCGGGCGCCGCGAGCTCCTGCCCCTGGAAGGGCTGGAGCACTTTTCCCTGGACGGCGTCGACTACGAGGCCTTCAACACGTCGGGCGGCATCGGCACCCTGTGCGACACCCTGGACGGACGGGTGCGCAACCTCAACTACAAGACCGTGCGCTATCCCGGCCACCGGGACATGATCCGCATGCTGGTCCGCGACCTCAAGCTGTGCGACCGGCGCGACATCTTCAAGGACCTGATCGAGCACGGCATTCCGGTCACCCGCCAGGACGTGGTGCTCATCTTCGTCGCCGTGACCGGCAGGCGCGACGGCCTGCTGACCCAGGAGAACTACGTGAAAAAGATCTACGGCGACGCCCAGGGATCGGGGCCGAGCGCCATCCAGGCGACCACGGCGGCGGGGATTTGCGCCATGGTCGATCTGCACCGCGAGGGCAAGCTGCCGGCGACGGGATTCGTGCGCCAGGAGGACACGGACCTCGACGACTTCATCGCCAACCGCTTCGGCCGGGTCTATGCCTGAGGGTCGGCGAAAGGCGCCGCACGACGGAGAGAGGCGGGCGCAACAGACATGAGCGACAAAGGCGTTACCCTGATCGTCGGCGTCGGCCCGGGGCTGGGCGCGGCGCTGGCGCGCTGTTTCGCCGGCGCCGGCATGGACGTGGCGGTGGCGGCGCGCGACGGCGCCAGGCTGGAGCCCCTGGCCGGGGACCTGGACGGCCTCGGCGTCCGCGGCCGGGCCTACGCCTGCGACGTCACCCGCGAAGGCGACGTGCGCGACCTGTTCGCACGGGTGAGCGGCGATCTGGGCGAGCCCGACGTGGTCGTCTTCAACGCCGGGGCCTTCGTCCGCAAGGGCATCCTGGAGACCGAGAGCGCGGAGTTCGAACGGTGCTGGCGCATCACGTGCCTGGGCGGCTTCCATGTGGGCCGGGCGGCGGCGGAGATCATGGTCCGGCGCGGCCACGGCACCCTCCTGTTCACCGGAGCCACGGCGTCGCTCAGGGGCGGCGCCGGCTTCCACAACCTGGCGGTGCCCAAGTTCGGGCTGCGGGCGCTGGCCCAAAGCATGGCGCGGGAGTTCGGGCCCCGGGGCGTCCACGTGGCCCACGTCGTCATCGACGGCCAGATCCTGTCCGAGCGCACCGCCGAGCTGGCCAAGGAGCGTCCCGAGGACGGCCTTCTCGCGCCCGACGCCATCGCCCAAAACTACCTCGCCCTGCACCGCCAGCCGCGCAGCGCGTGGACCCACGAGATGGACCTCAGGCCCTGGGTGGAGAAGTTCTGAGCGTTCGCGCCGGGGAGGGCGTTCACGGCCTTGCACGGGCCGCGAAAATCACTGGACGGCGTGGTTGTCGCGCACACCTGGCGCGGCGTTTACATGCCTTTCCCGCCAACCATCGGGAGGAGAACGAGACATGCCAAAGGACGAAAACGCGGTGCAGGAATGCCGGCTGCTGATCGGCGGGGAATGGGTGTCCGGCGCGGAGACGTTCCCGGTCAAGGACAAGTTCACCGGCGAGACCGTCGCCCAGGCCCACAAGCCGTCGCGGGCGCAGGTCGCCGAGGCGGTCAGGTGCGCAAAGGACGCCTTCGCGGCGCGCCCCGTGGGCGCCCAGGAGCGCTATACCCTGTTGAGCGCCGCGGCCGGGCTTCTCGAGGAGCGCCGCGAGGCGTTCGTCCAATCCATCACCGCCGATACCGGCTTCACCACGAGCGACGCGGCGGGCGAGGTGGCCCGCGCCCAGCAGACGCTGATCCTGTCGGCCGAGGAGGCCAAGCGCATCCACGGCGAGATGGTGCCCGTGGAGACGGCGCCGGGCCAGGCCATGCGCATGGGCTACACCATCCGGGTGCCGGTGGGGGTGGTGTGCGCGATCACGCCGTTCAACTCGCCCCTCAACACCGTCCTGCACAAGATCGCCCCGGCCCTGGCCGCGGGCAATGCCGTAGTCCTCAAGCCGGCGCCGCAGACGCCGATCACCGCCGCCCTGTTGTGCGGGATGTTGATCGACGCCGGGACGCCGCCTGGCTACCTCAGTCTGGTGAACGGCGACGAGGACGTGGGCGGCTGGCTGCTCGAAGAACCCGATATCTCGTTCTACACCTTCACCGGCAGCACCCGGGTCGGCAGGATCATCCAGGAAGGGGCCGGCCTGCGCCGCACCCAGCTCGAGCTGGGCAACGTTTCCGGGACCATCGTCTGCGCCGACGCCGACCTGGACCACGCGGTGCCGCGCATCGTCAACGCCGCCTTCCGCAAGGCGGGGCAGGTGTGCACCTCGGTGCAGCGGCTCTATGTGGCCGAACCGATCGTCGATGCGCTTGTCGAGCGCCTGGTCGCCGAGACGAAGACCCGGAAGGTGGGCGACCCCCGGGACCCGGACACCTTCGTCGGCCCGATGATCGACATCGCCGAGGCCGAACGCGCCGAGGCCTGGGTCACGGAGGCCATCGACCAGGGCGCCCGGCTGGCCGTGGGCGGCACCCGCGACGGCGTCCTGTTCCAGCCCACCATCCTCATCGGCGTCGAGGCCTCCATGCGCGTGGTGTGCGAGGAGATCTTCGCGCCGGTCCTCTCCATCCTGCCCTTCCGCTCCCTCGACGACGCCATCGACAGGGTGAACGCCACGGAATACGGCCTGGCGGCGGGCATCTTCACCGCCGACATCAATACCGCCATGAAGGCGGCGAAGACGTTGCGCGTCGGCGGCGTCCACATCAACGACACGTCGTCCAGCCGCGTCGACCTCATGCCCTACGGCGGCGTCAAGGACAGCGGCCACGGCCGCGAGGGCCCCAAGTACGCCATCCAGGAGATGACCGAGGAACGCATGGTCACCATCAGCCTGTATTAGGTGTCATGGACTCATACCAAGGGTCACTGATCATGACCCATAGAGACGGCTTACCAAGGCTTTCGGCTAGGAGCGTGCGCTGTGGCGATGCGGGGCATCGCGAAGCGTGCGCGACGCCGTCCGAAAGCCTTGGTAAGCCGCCGTTGCGGTCGCGTATGCGGCCCGTCGGAGGGCGTCGAAAAGTTTCGACGATGCGCCGCATCGCCTGAAACTTTCCTCCTGCCCGACGAGCCGCCTACGCGATCTCTATGGGTCATGATCAGCGACCCTTGGTATCATTGACCGGTGTTGCGAGGGGCGACGCCCGCTCACAGGAATTCACACCATCGAATGCCACCCAAGAGCAAGGCCGCCTACGAGCGCCAGGGTCCAGGCAACTCCAATACGAAAACGAAGAAGTGCGAGAGCGGCGATGACCGCAAACGCTACCGCCCGCCAATCAAGTGTCGTCAATTCAGGTACCCATATGGTCAATGGTCCGGTAGCCACTAACGTCACCGTTCCAAAGAATACATGGAGCCCGAACCAAACGGCGAGGTTGAGAATGACGCCGACAACGGCCGCCGTCACGCCGCTGAGCCCGCCTTTCAGGCGAGGACTGCTCTGCAGTCGCTCAACATAGGGCGCGCCGGCGAAGATCCACAAAAAGCAAGGCACGAAGGTCGCCCATAGGGTGACCGCGGCCCCGATGAGTCCCATCAGCATCGGGGGTCCGTCGCCAAAGCGGTAGGCGGCCAGGTAGCCGACGAACTCGGTCACCAGGATGAGGGGCCCGTTGGTCGTTTCGGCCAGGCCAAGCCCGTCGATCATCTCACCGGCGTTAAGCCAGCCATGGCCCTGCACCACGTCCTGAGCCATGTAGGCGAGAACGGCATAGGCGCCGCCAAAGGTGACCACCGCAAGCTTGGAGAAAAACACGGCGAGTTGAGAGAGCACGTGATCCCGACCAAAGGCCAAGGCGACGGCAACCAACGGGCCAAACCAGATCAGGAGCCATATTCCGACCGTCGTCATGGTGGGCCCAAAGCCTACCTTGGTCAGCGCAGCGACCGGTGTCGAAGCGACCTCGACCGGCTCTGCCTGCACCCAGGCCAGCACAAAACCGATCCCTGCCGCCGCGACGATCAGCAGCGGAAACGGCAGCGACAGGAAGAAGATGGCGACAAAAGAGAAACCGGCGAGAACCCAATGCGCCCGGAGCTTCAAAGCGCGTTTGGCGATGCGAAGTAGCGCCTCGATGACGATGATCAGCACGGCCGCCTTGATGCCAAGAAAGATGGCTTGAACGACCGGTACCTGGCCAAAGGCCGCATAGATCGCCGCCAAGGCGAGCACCAGGATCGCACCGGGCAGGACGAAGAGAAGACCAGCAGCCAAACCACCTTTCACGCCGTAGAGACGCCAGCCGGTATAAGTCGCCAGTTGCATGGCTTCCGGTCCTGGCAACAACATGCAAAAGCCGAGGGCGCTGAGGAAGTGATCTTCGGACAACCAGCCGCGCTCCTCGACGATTACCCGGTGCATGAGCGCGATCTGTGCGGTCGGCCCGCCAAAAGACAAAAGCCCAATTCTGGTAAAGACCTTGACCACGTCAGGGAACGAGGGCGAGGCTGATGTCGCATAGGTGCCGCGGCCCGTGGTGGCTGACGTCGGCTCGCCTATGGTCATGCCGCGGTACTCCTGGACGACCGGTCGATCTTCGGGTTTTCACGCGTCACCCGGCAACTGGACCTGGCATCCAAATCGTTTGGCCAGGCTTTGTGCAGCACAGAGGACCCTCCGCCAGCTATGAATCCTTCTGTGCCACCCTCCAGGAAACGCGCCCGCAGACCCAATGACCGAAGCTTAGCCGCGGCAATCTGGCTCACATTGTGACCATGGACACAACTCACCACGACCTCGGCCGCCGGGTCGAGTGTACGGCCCCATTCATCGGCCAGCATGTGATTCCGCCAGCGCGCTCCGGCGATCACGCGCTCGCTCTCGGCAAACACTTCAGGCCGACGGACATCGAACAGAACCGGCGCGCGGGGTGTTCCGACGCGCGCACCCAGCACTTCGGCGCTGATCGCGGTTGCGGGGATCGACATAACCGACACTCCTCGAAATCAACCACTGGATTTTCTGATATCTTGTTGATCTTTCCGCCTATGACAAACGAGAAATATTGCGAACAGTATGAGGAACTTTAATGCCTGACCGACCCCGGGTATTGCCGTCGACGGCGGCGCTGCGGGCATTTGAAGCAGCGGCCCGCCATCTCGGTTTCACTGGCGCCGCCGTGGAACTCAGACGAACACAAGGGGCAGTCAGCCACCAGATCCGTGAACTCGAGACCCGCCTAGGGGTGACATTATTCGAGCGCGAGGCTCGCGGCGGGAACCTGGTTCCTCAAGGAATCGGGGAAGTGGGTGCGCAGGTAACGGGTCGGCGGCGCATGGTGCCGACTCCCTCGGGGTTGCCCATCGGGCAACCGAGATCGCCACAGCGCACGCTCCTAGCCGAAAACCTTGGTAAGCCGTCTCTATGGGTCATGATCAGCGTTCCTTGGTATTACCTGGCGGGAAGGAGGGCCGGGCGATGTCGAGATCGTCGACTACCACGACTAATACCAAGGGTCGCTGATCATGACTCATAGAGATCGCGTAGGCGGCTCGTCGGGTAGGAGGAAAGTTTCAGGCGATGCGGCGCATCGTCGAAACTTTTCGACGCCCTCCGACGGGCCGCATAC
>JADFHR010000185.1 GCA_022567015.1 Pseudomonadota bacterium | reverse complement strand
GCGGCCTGGTGGACGAGCAGGCGCTCAAAAGCATGCTGAAAGACGGACGCCTGGCGGGCGCCGCCTTCGACGTGTTCGCCACCGAGCCGCCGGAGGATTCCGAGCTCCTGGACCTGCCCAACTTCCTGGCCACGGCCCATATCGGGGGCAGCGCCGAGGAGGCCATCCTGGCCGTCGGCCGCGCCGCCATCGACGGGCTGGACGACGCCGGCGACCCGTTGACCGTTGCGAAGCCGGAAATGGTGAACCCGTGATCACGTCCCGGGGCGCGCCGGACGCGGCTATCCCAGCCCCTTGTTCACGCCGCCTTGCGGCGTGTATCAATGGAGCCGGTAGCGCAACGCCGGCCCCGACACATCCGAAAGCGGAGCGAACACGCCGATGAAAGTGGTCATTCTCTGCGGCGGGCAGGGCACCCGCATCCGCGGTATCGCCGACGACCTGCCGAAGCCGATGATCCCCATCGGCGAGCTGCCGATCCTGTGGCACCTGATGAAGAGCTATGCCCGGGCCGGGCACCGGGATTTCATTCTGTGCCTGGGCTACAAGGCGCGGGTGATCAAGGAGTTCTTCCTGAACTACGAGGCCCACACCACCGACTTCACCGTTACGCTCGGGCCCGACAAGGCCATCGAATACCACGGAAGCCGCGACCAGGCCGATTGGCGGGTAACCCTTGCCGATACGGGGCTGGACACCATGACCGGGGCGCGGGTCAAGCGGATCGAAGAGTACGTGGCCGGTGAAGAGAACTTCATGCTCACCTACGGCGACGGGCTCGGCGACATCGACTTCGACGCCCTGGTCGCCTTTCACCGGGAGCACGGCAAGATCCTGACGGTCACCGGCGTCCGCCCGCCGGGCCGCTTCGGGGAACTGGACAGCGACGCTTCGGGAAAGGTCTTCGAGTTCAACGAGAAGCCCCAGGCCACGGGCGGGCGGATCTCGGGCGGGTTTTTCGTCTGCCGCGGCGAGCTGTTCGACTACCTGGACGACCGCGAGGACCTGGTGCTGGAGCAGGAGCCCCTGCGCGGGCTGGTGCGCGACGGACAGATGATGCTCTACCGGCACGACGGCTTCTGGCAGTGCATGGACACCTACCGCGATTTCGCGCTGCTTAACGGCCTGTGGAAGCAGGGCGAGGCCCCCTGGCACAGCACGTGAGCCGGGCCGTGTACGACGTCTTCCGCGAAAAAAGGGTCCTCGTCACCGGCGACACCGGTTTCAAGGGATCGTGGCTGTCCTTGTGGCTGACGGAACTGGGCGCCGACGTCACCGGGTATGCGCTTCCGGCCGAGGGCGGGCAGCCCCTGTTCGACCTTCTCGGCCTTGAGCGCATGATCCGCCACGTCGACGGCGACGTGCGCGACGGGGACGCCGTGCGGGCGGCCTTCGCCGAAGCCCGGCCCGAGATCGTCTTCCACCTGGCGGCGCAGTCCCTCGTGCGCCGCTCCTACGACGAGCCGAAATATACCTTCGACACCAACGTCGGCGGCGCGGTCAACGTCCTCGACGCGGTGCGCGCCACGCCGTCGGTGCGCGCCGTCGTCTGCATCACGTCCGACAAGTGCTACCGCAACAAGGAGTGGGTGTGGGGCTACCGCGAGAACGACGAGTTGGGGGGCCACGATCCCTACAGCGCCTCCAAGGCCGCCGCCGAGATGGTCATCGGCGCCTACATCGCGTCGTATTTCCACGGCGACGGGGCGCCCGGCGTCGCCAGCACCCGCGCCGGCAACGTGATCGGGGGCGGCGACTGGACCCAGGACCGCATCGTGCCCGACTGCATGCGCGCCCTCAAGGAAGGCGCCGGGATCGTGCTCAGGAATCCGGACGCCACGCGGCCCTGGCAGCACGTGCTCGAGCCGCTGTCGGGCTACCTGCTGCTGGCCGCCCGGTTGCTCGAAGACCCGGGGCGCCATTCGGGCGCCTGGAACTTCGGGCCCCGGCCCGGGTCCATGCGCACCGTGCGCGAGCTTGCCGAGACCTTGGTCCGCGACTGGGGCGGCGGCGATATCTCCGTCAAACGGGAGCCCGGCGACCCGCACGAGGCGACCCTGTTGCACCTGAGCATCGACAAGGCGCAGACCGGGCTTGGATGGTCGCCCAAATGGGACGCCGGGCGCACCATCGCGGAGACGGTTTCGTGGTACCGGGCCGTGCACGACGGCGAGAGCCCCGTGGACGCGACCCGGCGCCAGATCAAAGCCTTCATGGAAAGCTAGGGAGAGCGAGAATCATCGACGGCGTCCGCATAACGCCCTTGCGCCAGATAGCCGACGAGCGCGGCAAGGTCATGCACATGCTGCGCCGGGACGGGGACGTCTTCGAGGCGTTCGGGGAAATCTACTTTTCCTGCGTCTTCCCCGGCAAGATCAAGGCCTGGCACATCCACAAGCGGATGACCCTGAACTACGCGGTGCCCCACGGCGAGATCAGGTTCGTCCTCTACGACGACCGTCCCGACAGCCCGACCAAGGGAGAGGTGCAGGAGATGGTCCTCGGGCCAGAAAACTATTGCCTGGTCACCGTTCCGCCGATGATCTGGAACGGCTTCAAGGGACTGGGCAGCGAAACCTCCATCGTCGCCAACTGCGCCACCATCCCCCACGACCCCGACGAGATCGTCCGCCGCGACCCCATGGATTCCACCATCCCCTACGACTGGACGGCCGGGAGCGGATGAGCCAAACGGTCCTCGTCACCGGCGGGCTGGGGTATCTGGGCGGCCGCATCCTCGGCCATCTGGAAGCTTCCGGACCCTACACCCTTCGGGTTTCCACCCGCCGGCCGCCGCAGGACCGGCCGGCCTGGGCCGGGGCCATGCGGGTGGTGCGGGCGGACCTCGTGGACGACGGCGCGTTGGCGGCGGTCTGCGACGGTGTCGATACCGTGCTCCACCTGGCGGCGATGAACGCCCGGGACTGCGCCGCCGATCCGGAGCGCGCCCACATCGTCAACGTGACCGGCACCGGCAAGCTCCTCGCGGCGGCGGAGAAGGCGGGCGTCCGCCGCTTCGTCTATGTTTCCACCGCCCATGTCTACGGCGCGCCGTTGCGGGGCGAGATCAGCGAAGAGACCGTGCCCCGTCCGGTCCATCCCTACGCCACCACCCACCGCGCCGCCGAGGAGCTGGTGCTGGCCTCGGGCATCGCCGGGCTGGTGCTGCGCCTGTCCAACGCCATGGGGGCGCCGGCCGACCCCGCGCCCGACTGCTGGATGCTGCTCTGCAACGAGCTCTGCCGCCAGGCGGCGACCAGGGGGGAACTGGTCCTCCGCGGCACCGGCCTGGAGCGCCGGGATTTCATCCCGCTCACCGACGTGGCGCGCGCCGTGGACCATTTCCTCGGCCTGCCCGCCGAGGCGTGGGGCGACGGAGTGTTCAATGTGGGCAGCGGCCGCAGCCGGTCATCGTACGAGGTGGCCGGCCTGATCGCCGAGAGGTGCCGCAACGTCCTCGGCTTCGCCCCGCCCATCCGCCGTGCGACTCCGCCGGGACAGGACACCGGCGGCGACCTGCACTATCGCAACGACAAGCTGTTGGCGACGGGTTTCCGGCTGCGTGGCGACGAGGGCGCCGAAATCGACGCGACGCTCAGCCTGTGCCGCGCCGCCTTCGCGGCCAAAGCGACGACCGGGTGATGGCCGGCCCGCGAGTATCGGTGATCATTCCGACGTACAACCAGGCGGGCTTCCTGCGCGAATGCCTGGCGTCCCTGGCCGCCCAGACCATGCCCGAGTGGGAGGCCATCGTCATCAACAACCATTCCGACGACGACACCGTCGGGGTCGTCGAACGCCTGAACGATGCGCGGGTCACGCTGATCCATTTCCGCAACGACGGGATCATCGCCGCCTCCCGCAATCTGGGCGTGGAGAAGGCCCGGGCCGGGTGGATCGCCTTTCTCGATTCCGACGACCGCTGGCGCCCCGCCAAGCTGGAACGCTGCCTGGCCGCCGTGACGCCGGACATCGACGTCCTCGGGCACGGCATGGTCATGTTCCGCGACGGCAGGGAGGTGCGCACCGTGCGCTCCGGTCCGGAGGCGAGGACCCGGTACCGCAGCCTGCTGTTCGACGGCACCTGCATCACGCCGTCCGCCGCCATGGTCCGCAAGGACTGGCTGGACAGGGTCGGCCGCTTCTCCGAGGACGCCGGGTACCGGACCGCCGAGGACTACGAGTTGTGGCTGAAGCTGTCCCGGGCGGGGGCGCGGTTTGCCTTCATTCCCGACCCGTTGACGGAATACCGCATGCACGGAGCAAGCGCGTCGGGCTCGGTGGCGGTACACCTTGCGGCGTCGCTGAAGATCGTCGAAGACCATTACGCCGCCCTGCCCGACAAAAGCCTCCGCGACAAGATGCGCTACCGCAAGCGCATCGCGTCCCTGCACCACGGCGCGGCGCGCAAATACCTTCCCGCCGGGGAGGCGCGCCTGGCGCTCGCCGCCGCGCGCACCAGCATCGGAACCTATCCGGTTTTCCTGCGCGCCTACGTGACGGCGCTTGCCAGCCTGATCCTGAACATGAAATCCTGACCGGGGCTCCGGGCCCGGATATTTCATGAAGGCGCGCTTCGGGATGTGCCTGGTGGCCGAGTTCGACAAGCCCGTGAAGTAGAAAATCCATGTGCGGCATCGCCGGCAGCACCCGAAGTACGGCTGGGTTCCTGGCCCAGTCGAAGACCCGTCTGCGCCACCGGGGCCCGGACGCCGACGGACAATGGGTGGACACCGAAGGCGGCCTGGGCTTCGCCCACACCCGGCTCAAGGTGATCGACCTCGGCGACGGCGGCGCCCAGCCCATGGTGTCCGACTGCGGGCGCTATGTGCTGGTCTACAACGGAGAGGTCTACAACTACCGCGAACTGCGGGCCGAGCTGGAAGCGCAGGGGGACCGTTTCCGCTCCTCCAGCGACACCGAGGTGCTGCTCAACCTGCTCAGGCGCTCGGGCGCCGGGGGCGTCGCCCGGCTGGTCGGCATGTTCGCCTTCGCCCTTTGGGACCGCGAGCGCCGCGAGTTGCTGCTGTGCCGCGACCGTCTGGGCATAAAGCCCCTGGTCTACGCCGAGCTCGATGGCGGCCATCTGGCCTTCGCCTCGGAGATCCATGCCCTGAAGGCGCACCCGGGCGTCGACCTTTCGGTGGACGCCCACGCGCTGTCGGAATTCCTCGCCTGCCTGTACGTGCCGGCGCCGCGCACCATCTACCAAGGCATCCGCAAGCTGCCGCCGGGGCATCTGTTGCGGTGGCGCAACGGAAACGTTTCGCTGGAGAAATATTGGGCGCCGGCGGTCACCGGGGGGCGCGCCCCGACCCTGGACGAGGCGGCCGAGGAACTGCTGCCCCTGGTCCGCCGCGCCGTCGTCGAGCGCATGGTCGCCGACGTGCCGCTGGGGTGTTTTCTGTCCGGCGGCATCGACAGCTCGGTCATCGCCGCCCTCATGGCCGAGGAGGCGAAGGCCCGCGGCGCGGCCCCGGTGCGCACCTTCACCATGACCTTCAAGGAGGCGGCCTATGACGAGCGCGCGGCGGCCGGCGCGGTCGCCAAGCACATCGGCGCCACCCACACGGAGCTTCCGGCGGGCCCCCGCCTGGTCGACCTGCTGGACGACTACGTCACCGGTTTCGGCGAGCCCTTCGGCAACCCCACGGCGCTGCTGGTCAACGACCTGTCGCGCAAGGCGCGCGAGCACGTGACCGTGGCCCTGGTCGGCGACGGCGGCGACGAGGTGTTCGCCGGCTACCCCCGCTACAAGGGCGGCCTGCTGGCGCAACGCTACCGGCGCCTGCCGGGCTGGCTCAGGCGGCGCGTCATCGAGCCGGCGTCGCGCCTGATCCCGGAAAGCAGCGGCGGACGCCACGCCTTGCGCCGGGCACGGGAGTTCCTGGCCGGGGCGAATTATCCCGACAGCGAAATGTTCTCGTCGTGGGTCGAATACTTCGATCCCGAGGAACGCCGGCAACTGCTCGGCCTGGACGCCGCGCCGGAAAGGCCCATTGCCCGGCTTTACGAGGACTCGCCGTCGCGCCACCCGCTCGACGCCATGCAGCAGACGGACCTGGTGTCCTTCCTGCCGGGCAACCTGCTCGCCTACGGCGACGCCATGAGCATGCGCCATTCCCTGGAATTGCGCCTGCCCCTGATCGACCACCGGCTGGTGGAGGCCGTCGGCACCCTTGCCCCGGGACTGCGTTTCCAGACCGGGATGAAATGCCTGTTGAAGGCGGTGGCGCGCCGCCTCCTGCCCCGCGCCGTCATCGAACGCCCCAAGCGCGGCTTCAACCCGCCCATGGGCGTGTGGCTGCGGACCGACCTGGCGGCCATGGTCGCCGAGCGCATCACGCCGGCCACCATGGCGGCGGCGGGACTGGAATGGGCCCCGGTGGCGAGGCTGCTGAAGGCGCAGCGGCGCGGGATGCGCGATCATTCCCTCAAGATCTGGGCGCTGCTGGTGCTCGACGCCTGGCGGCGGGCCGCTTGATCCCACGGGGCGCTGTCCGGGCATCCGGGTAAAGTCTAGTCTGCCGCCCTGGAGTCGTTCGCCGCC
>JADFHR010000184.1 GCA_022567015.1 Pseudomonadota bacterium | reverse complement strand
CCTACGGCCTGCTCGCCAGCGGCCACGTCGACCTGGTCGCGGAAGCGACCATGCAGCCCTATGACTTCCTCGCCCTGGCGCCCATCGTCACCGGCGCCGGGGGCGTCATCACCGACTGGAGCGGAGACCCCCTCACCCTCGGTTCCGGCAGCCGGGTCCTGGCCGCCGGGGACGCCCGCATCCATGGCGCGGCGCTGGAGGTCCTGGCCGGCTGATACCAATATTATTGAAAATTGGTATCAGGGGCGATCACAACCCGGCGAGGGGTCGATACGGTCCTTGAACCCGGAGGGGTGTGCCGCCAATATCCCCGGGCGACGCAGACACGCGAACGAACGGAGGGCTCATGCGAGCGATCACCGCCGCGCTGGCCGGCATCGCGGCCCTGGCCGCCATCGGGCTCCACGGCGCCGGCGCCCAGGAGCTCACGCCGCGCCACGCCATCGCCATGCACGGCGAGCCCAAATACGGGCCCGATTTCAAGAACTTCGACTACGTCAACCCGAACGCGCCGAAGGGCGGCGAGGTCAAGCTTGCGGCCATCGGCACGTTCGACAACCTCAACCCCTATATCCTGAAGGGCGTGGCGGCGGTGGGACTGGGCGGGCTGTTCGAGACCCTGCTCACCAACTCCGATGACGAGGCCTTCACCGAATACGGCCAACTGGCGGAATCCATCGAGATGCCCGAGGACCGCTCCTGGGTGGCGTTCACTTTGCGCAAGGAGGCGCGCTGGCACGACGGCAAGCCGGTGACCCCCGAGGACGTGATCTTCAGCCTGGAGATATTGAAGACCAAGGGGCAGCCCTTCTTCCGGTTCTACTTCGCCGACGTGAAGAAGGCCGAGAAGACGGGGCCGCGCACGGTGAAGTTCACCTTCTCGGGCGGCGAGAACCGCGAGCTGCCGTTGATCGTCGGCCAGATGCCCGTGCTGCCCAGGCACTTCTGGGAAGGGCGCCAGTTCGAAAAGACCATCTTAGAGCCGCCGCTGGGAAGCGGTCCCTACCGGATCAAGGCCTTCGAGCCCGGCCGCTCGATCACCTATGAGCGGGTCAAGGACTACTGGGGCGCCGGGTTGCCGGTGAACAAGGGCCGGTACAACTTCGACATCATCCGCTACGACTATTACCGGGACACGACGGTGGCCCTGGAGGCCTTCAAGGGCGGCGAATACCACTTCCGCCAGGAAAACGTCTCCAAGGACTGGGCCACGGCGTATAATTCACCGGCCGTCAGGGAGGGCCTGATCAAGAAGGAGGAAATCCGCCACCAGCGCCCGACGGGCATGCAGGGCTTTATTTTCAATACCCGCATGCCCCTGTTCCGGGACCCGCGCGTGCGCCGGGCCTTGGCCTTTGCCTTCGACTTCGAATGGACCAACAAGAACCTCTTCTACGGCCAGTACACGCGCACGAAAAGCTACTTCTCCAATTCCGAGCTGGCGTCGACGGGCCTGCCGGGGCCCGACGAGCTGGAATTCCTCGAGCCCCTGCGCGGCCAGATCCCCGACGAGGTCTTCACCAAGGCCTATGAGCCCCCGGCGGCGGACGGCTCGGGCAACA
Source organism: Pseudomonadota bacterium (assembly GCA_022567015.1). Lineage (GTDB taxonomy): Bacteria > Pseudomonadota > Alphaproteobacteria > Rhodospirillales > 2-02-FULL-58-16 > JACZQZ01. The sequence goes on along the minus strand of JADFHR010000184.1, from coordinate 5,026 downwards.
TCCGGGGTAATTTGCGCAAGGCGCTGAGGCTGCTCAAGGAGGCCGGCTGGGTGATCGAGGAGGGCCAGCTCGTCAACGCCGGGACCGGCGCCCCGTTCGCCTTCGAGATCCTGCTCAACCAGCCCACCTGGGAGCGCATCGCGCTGCCCTTCAGGCGCAACCTGAAGCGCTTAGGGATAGACGCCCGGGTGCGCACCGTGGACACCGCCCAGTACCAGAAACGCACCGAAGACTTCGATTTCGACATGATCGTCGATGTCTTCGGCCAGTCCCTGTCGCCGGGCAACGAACAACGGGATATGTGGGGCAGCGAAGCCGCCGGCAGGCCGGGCAGCCGCAACACCATCGGCATCCGCAGCGACGCCATCGACACGCTCATCGACCTGGTGATCGCGGCGCCCGACCGCGAGAGCCTGACCGCCCGCACCCGGGCCCTGGACAGGGTGCTGCTGTGGGGCCATTACGTCATTCCCCACTGGCACATCCAGAGTTTCCGGGTGGCCTACTGGGACAAGTTCGGCCGCCCCGCGGTGACACCCAAGTACAACCTCGGTTTCGATACCTGGTGGATCGACTCCGGCAAAAACGTGGCCCTTGTGGAACGGCGGAAAAACCTCTAGCCGGCCCGAGCGGAACGGGGCAGCCTTATACCAAGGGACGCTGATCATGACCCATAGAGACGGCTTACCAAGGCTTTCGGACGGCGTCGCGCACGCTTCGCGATGCCCCGCATCGCCACAGCGCACGCTCCTAGCCGAAAACCTTGGTAAGCCGCCGTTGCGGTCGCGTATGCGGCCCGTCGGAGGGCGTCGAAAAGTTTCGACGATGCGCCGCATCGCCTGAAACTTTCCTCCTGCCCGACGAGCCGCCTACGCGATCTCTATGAGTCATGATCAGCGACCCTTGGTATTAATCCATGTTCGCCTATATCATCCGCCGCCTGTTGCTGGTCATCCCGACGCTCTTCGGGATCATCGTGGTCAATTTCATCATCGTGCAGGCGGCGCCGGGCGGCCCGGTGGAGCAGCTGATCGCCCAGATCAAGGGCACGGCCGTGCAGGCCACGGCGAGGATTTCCGGCGCCACCAGCGGCGAGGTGATCGAGCGGCGGCGGATCGGGGACACCGGCGGCGGATTCGCCGAAAAGTACCGCGGCTCACGCGGGCTGGACCCCGAGTTTATCAAGGAGATCGAAAAGCTCTACGGCTTCGACAAGCCGGCCCACGAACGCTTCTTCCACATGTTGAAGAACTACCTGGTGTTCGATTTCGGGGACAGCTATTTCCGCGACCGCAAGGTGGTGGACCTGGTCCTGGAGAAGATGCCGGTATCGATCAGCCTCGGCCTGTGGACGACGCTTCTCGTCTACCTGATCTCCATACCGCTCGGCGTCGCCAAGGCGGTGCGCGACGGGTCGCGCTTCGACGTCTGGACCAGCGGCCTGATCGTCGTCGGCTACGCCATCCCGGGGTTCCTGTTCGCCATCCTGCTGGTGGTCCTGTTCGCCGGCGGCAGCTACCTCGACTGGTTCCCGCTCCGCGGCCTCCAGTCGTCCGGTTGGGAGCACCTCAGATGGTACGAGTGCGCCGTCGACTACCGGTGCCTCGGCGATTATCTGTGGCACATCACCCTGCCCATTCTCGCCCTGGTCATCGGCGCCTTCGCCACCCTGACCATGCTCACCAAGAACTCGTTCCTCGACCAGATCAACATGCAGTACGTGACCACGGCGCGCTCCAAGGGGCTGACCGAAAACCAGGTGCTGTACGGCCACGTGTTCCGCAACGCCATGCTGATCGTCATCGCCGGCTTCCCCAGCGCCTTCATCGGCGTCCTGTTCACCGGGGCGCTGCTGGTGGAGATCATCTTTTCCCTCGACGGGCTCGGCCTTCTCGGCTTCGAGGCGGTGATCAACCGCGACTACCCGGTCATGTTCGGGACCCTGTACTTCTTCACCCTGCTGGGGCTCACCCTGCAGTTGGTGGGCGACATCATGTACCACGTGGTCGACCCCCGCATCGACTTCGAGTCGCGGGAGGTCTAGGCGATGGAACCGGACCGCTTCCTCGGCCTGCGCATCTCGCCCCTGAACCGGCGGCGGTTGCGCAACTTCCGGGCGAATACGCGCGGGTTCGTCTCGTTGTGGATCTTTCTCGTCCTGTTCGTGCTCACCCTGTTCGCCGAGTTCTTCGTCAACGACAGGCCGCTCGCGGTCAATTTCGACGGCGTCCTGTACTGGCCCGTCTTCGTCGATTACCCGGAGACCACGTTCGGCGGCGATTTCCCGACGACGACCGATTTCCGCGATCCCTTCATCGCCGAGAAGATCGAGGCCAGGGGGTGGATGATCTGGCCCCTGGTCCGCTACTCCTACGACACCATCAATTATGACCTGCCGGTGCCGGCGCCGGCGCCGCCCAGCGCCGAGAACTGGCTGGGCACGGACGACCAGGGCCGCGACGTGGTGGCGCGCCTGGTTTACGGCTTCCGTATTTCCATACTGTTCGGCCTCATCCTGACCCTTTTCAGTTCCATCGTCGGCATCGCCGCCGGCGCCGTGCAGGGCTACTTCGGCGGCCTGACGGACCTCATCTTCCAGCGCTTTATCGAGGTCTGGTCGGGCATGCCCCAGCTCTTCCTGCTGATCATCCTGGCCAGCATCATCGAGCCCAATTTCTGGTTGCTGCTGGGGCTGTTGCTGCTGTTTCACTGGATGAGCCTGGTCGGCGTGGTGCGGGCGGAATTCCTGCGCGCGCGCAACCTGGATTACGTGCGTGCCGCGCGCGCGCTGGGCGTCGGCAACGCCATGATCATGTTCAAGCACATCCTGCCCAACGCCATGGTCGCGGCGATCACCTTCCTGCCCTTCATCCTCAGCGGCGCCATCGTCGCGCTCACCTCCCTCGACTTCCTCGGCTTCGGCCTGCCTCCGGGCTCGGCGTCCCTGGGCGAGCTTTTGAACCAGGGCAAGGCCAACCTGCATGCGCCGTGGCTGGGCCTGACCGCCTTCTTCGTCCTGTCGACCATGCTCAGCCTGCTGATCTTCATCGGCGAGGCGGTGCGCGACGCCCTGGATCCGAGAAAGGTCTTCGCCGAAGAGCCGGAAGACAGCGACACGGCGCCCGCCCCCGCGGCGGCGGGTCCGGCGGGAAGCTGATGCGCCGGCAGCCGTTGCTGGAAATCCGGGACCTGGCGGTCTCTTTCGGACGGGGCGAGCGCGAGATCAAGGCGGTGCGCGGGATTTCCCTCGACATCGCCCGCGGCGAAACGGTGGGCCTTGTCGGCGAAAGCGGCTCCGGCAAGTCGGTGACCGCGCTTTCCGTCCTCCAGCTGCTGCCCTATCCCATGGCCTGGCATCCCTCGGGCAGCGTCCGCTTCCTCGGCGAGGAACTGGCGGGCACCAGCCGGCAGCGCATGCGCGAGCTGCGCGGGGACCGCATCGCCATGATCTTCCAGGAGCCGCTGACGTCGCTCAATCCCCTGCACAGCATCGGGCGCCAGATCCGCGAAGTGCTTCTGCTGCACAAGAACATGGACCGGGCGGGCGCCCACGACCGGGTCGTCGAGCTGCTGCGCCTGGTCGGCCTGGAAGAGGGCGTGGACCGCCTCGACGCCCTGCCCCACGAGTTTTCGGGCGGCCAGCAGCAGCGGGTCATGATCGCCATGGCCCTGGCCAACGAGCCCGACCTGTTGATCGCCGACGAGCCGACCACCGCCGTGGACGTCACCATTCAGGCCCAGATCCTGCATCTGCTCAAGGACCTGCAGGCAAGACTGGGCATGGCCCTTCTGCTGATCACCCACGACCTTGGCGTCGTGCGCACCATGGCCGAGCGCGTCTACGTGATGCACCAGGGAAAGATCGTCGAGACGGGAAGCGTCGCCGACATCTTCGAGCGCCCCAGCGACGCCTACACCCGCCACCTGCTCGCCGCCGAGCCCAAGGGAAGCCCCGATGCGGCGCCCAAGGGAGCCCCCGCGGTGATGGAGGCCCGGGACCTCAAGGTCTGGTTCCCCATCAAGAGGGGCCTGATCCGGCGGGTCGTCGGCCACATCAAGGCCGTGGACGGCGTTTCCCTCACCGTGCGCCGGGGGCACACGTTCGGCGTCGTCGGCGAAAGCGGCTCCGGCAAAAGCACCCTGGGGCGGGCCCTGCTGCGCCTGGAACGGGGCGAGGGGACCATTCTCTTCGAGGGCCGGGAAATCCAGGACATGCCGGCGAAGGCGCTGAGGCCGCTCCGGCGCCAGATGCAGATCGTCTTCCAGGACCCGTTCGGGTCCCTGAGCCCGCGCCTCTCGGCGGGGCAGATCGTCGAGGAAGGGCTGCTCGTCCACCGCCTCGGCGGCAGCTACGAGGAACGCCGGGAGATGATCGACCGCGTCCTCGAGGAAGTGGGGCTGGAGCCCGGGATGCGGGACCGTTATCCCCACGAGTTTTCGGGCGGCCAGCGCCAGCGCATCTCCATCGCCCGCGCCCTGGTGCTCAAGCCGAAGTTCATCGTGCTCGACGAGCCGACCAGCGCCCTCGACATGTCGGTCCAGGCCCAGATCGTGAACCTCCTGCGCGACCTGCAGAAACGCCATGATCTGGCCTATCTGTTCATCAGCCACGACCTGAAGGTGGTCCGGGCGCTGGCCCACGACATCTTGGTCCTGCGCCGGGGCCGGGTGGTGGAGCAGGGCCCGGCGGACGCCATCTTCGCCGACCCCAGGGAAGCCTACACCCGCGCCCTCATGGCCGCGGCGTTCGAGATGAAGGCCGACGAGAGCGGCGTGGTGAGCCTGTAGAGCCCATGGCCATCCTGTTTTCCAGCCTGGAGGAAAAGCCGGACCACTGGCGGGCCGAGTTCGAGAAGCTCCTGCCCGGCATGGCGTTCCGCGTCTGGCCCGACGAAGGCGGCGATCCCGCCGACATTCTGTACGCCCTGGTGTGGCGCCACCAACCGGGCGCGCTCGGCCGCTATGCCAACCTCAAGGCGGTGATCAACCTGGGCGCCGGCGTCGACCACGTGCTTACCGACCCCAG
>JADFHR010000183.1 GCA_022567015.1 Pseudomonadota bacterium | reverse complement strand
CCTGGCAATCCGACCGCAATAAAAACAACACCAAAGCCGACTGGCGCTTCACCACCGACAACGCTCGGATTAAGCTGAAATCTCTATACCCTGTAATTTAAGAGGTACAGGCTACTAGCCGAAAGCCTTGGTAAGCCGTCTCTATGGGTCATGATCAGTGACCCTTGGTATTAGGGCCGAAAGCCTTGGTAAGCCGGCTCGTCGGGTCATGATCAGCGACCCTTGGTATCAGATCATGAAAAGCCGGCTCAAGGCCTCGGCGAGGTCGTCGCCGAACGTGGGGCTCTTATGGATCACGGGCACTGAATCGGGGAGCAGTTTCAGGTACTCGTCATCGGCGTCCAGGCTGGTGATCAGCGCCATCGGGATGTTGCGGGTGGCGGGCATGGTGGCCAGCGCGATGGCCAGGTCGATGCCGCTGAGGTTGGGCATGACGGCCGAGATGATAACCATGTCCGGCTTGGTCCGGACGATCAGGGGAAGGGCCTCGAAGGTCGACGTGACCGTGGTGATGCGGTAGCCGCACTGCTGCATTTCGCGTTCGACGAACCGGGTCGCCGTGCCGTGCAGCATGACCAGCATGACCTCGACATCGCGGACCTCGATATCTTCCGTGTCCGATCCGCGCTTGGCCGGCAGCTTGCGCACGGCTTCCGCGGGATCCGCGTCCAGGGGCGCCCGGCCTTCGACGAGATCGACAAGGGTATCGACGAACACCTGCAGGTCCTCGAAGGTCCGCGCCGTCGGTTCCCCGACGTGGGCCAGGTAGTCTTCCATGCGGCGGGCCACGGTACCGATCAGCCGGACGCCGTAGGTGTTGGCCTGTCCGTACAACGGAATGGCCACGCGGTGGACCTCGGCGATCAGTTCGTTTGCAGGCTTGTGGCCGTGGCGGGCCGCGTTCAGGCTGACGTCCAGGTCGCGCAGCGACTCCGTTGCCTCGTCGAAGAACTCCCGGCGAAGTTCTTCAACCACCTCTTCCGCGCCACCGGCGTAGACGCCACTCGTTTCGTCCGGCATGGACTCTCCAAGGCGAATATCTTTTCCTAAATTCTACGTGGGGACTGCAATGGCCGCCCGCAACACCGCATACGCACCGGACCCGTGCCCACGGTCAATAGGACCGGGGCAGCCCGAGCACGTGCTCGGCCAGGTAGGCGAGGATCAGGTTGGTGGAGATGGGCGCCACCTGGAACAGGCGGGTTTCGCGGAACTTGCGTTCGACGTCGTATTCCTCGGCGAAGCCGAAGCCGCCGTGGGTCTGCAGGCACATGTCGGCGGCCTGCCACGACGCGTCCGCGGCGAGCAGTTTCGCCATGTTGGCCTCGGCCCCGCACGCCTCGCCGCCGTCGAAGAGCTGGGCGGCTTTGTTGACCATCAGGTCGGCCGCCTCGGTGGCCGCGTAGGCGCGGGCGATGGGGAACTGGATCCCCTGGTTCTGGCCGATGGGCCGGTCGAAGACGACGCGCTCCGTGGCATAGGTCCGGGCCTTTTCGATGAACCAGCGGGCATCGCCGATGGCCTCGGCGGCGATCAGGATGCGCTCGGCGTTGAGGCCGTCGAGGAGGTAGCGGAAGCCCCGGCCCTCCTCGCCGATCAGGCTGTCGGCGGGAATGCGCAGCTCGTCGAAGAAGACCTCGGTCGTGTGGTGGTTGATCATGGCGCGGAGGGGGCGGATGGAAAGGCCGTGGCCCAGGGCCTGGCGCATGTCGAGAAGGAACACCGACATGCCGTCGTGGGGCTTTTCGCCGGCCTCGCGCGGCGCGGTGCGGGCCAGCAGCAGCATCAGGTCGGAGTGCTCGGCGCGCGAGGTCCACACCTTCTGGCCGTTGACCACGTAGGCGTCGCCGTCGCGCACGGCGGTGGTGCGGATGCGGCTGGTGTCCGTGCCGCTGGTCGGCTCGGTGACGGCGAAGGCCTGCAGGCGCAGCTCCCCCGCCGCGATCCCGGGCAGGTACGCCGCCTTCTGCGCCTCGCTGCCGTGGCGCAGCAGCGTGCCCATCACGTACATCTGGGCGTGGCAGGCGCCGCCGTTGCCGCCCTGTTTGTGGACTTCCTCGAGGATCGCCGCCGCCGCCCCGATGCCGAGGCCGCTGCCGCCGTAGGCTTCGGGAATCAGCACCGACAGGAAGCCGGCCTTGGTCATGGCCTGGACGAACGCCGTGGGGTAGCCGCGTTCGCGGTCCAGCGTACGCCAGTACTCCCCGGGGAACCCGGCCGCAAGCGCGCGCACGGAGGCGCGGATGTCTTCATAGGTTTCCATCATGGTCCGTATCCGGGTAAAAGTGGGCCCTCCCCGGTTTTAGCCGAAAGGCCGATGCCGTGACCAGTGACTCAGCCGCCGCAAGACGGGACAACGGTGACGTCGTCGCGGAAAACCTCGACCTCGCGGGCACCCGCATCCTCGACGTGGGCTGCGGCGACGGCGGCCTGGCGCGCATGATGACCCGCCGCGGGGCGACGGTGACCGGCCTCGAATGCAACCCGAAACAGTTGGAAAAGGCCCTGGCCGCGGAGCCGGCGGGAGACGAGGCCTACGTCGGTGGGGTGGGCGAGGATCTTCCCTTCGGCAACGCCTCCATGGACGCCGTGGTGTTCTTCAACAGCCTGCATCACGTGGCCGTGGAGGCGCAGGCGGCGGCGCTCGCCGAAGCGGCCCGGGTGGTCAGGCCCGGCGGTGTGGTCTATGTGGCCGAGCCCGTGGCCGAGGGTCCCCATTTCCGGTTGACCATGCCCGTCGACGACGAGACCCGGGTGAGGGCGGCGGCCTATGCGGTGATCAGGGACGCCGGCGCCCTCGGCCTCAGCCAGGAAAAGGAGCTCACCTACACCCATGCCGTGGTGCACCCGAGCTTCGAGGCGTTCCACGAGCGCATGGTCACCATCAACCCGGCCCGGCGCGAGGCCTTCGCCGCAAAAGAGGCGATGATGCGGGTAAACTTCGAGCGCCTGGGCAGGAAGGGCGAGGACGGCTGGGCCTTCGACCAGCCCATGCGGGTGAATGTCCTCAGGAAGGCGTCCTGACCGGGTGCCGGCGGGCGCGCCGGTTCGGGTCCCTCCCCTACAAAACCGGGGCACCAAGGCGGATCAGGCCGCCCATCGCCATTACTGCGCCAGAAAGTGATCGATGCCCGCCTGGGCGCAGGCGATGTCCTCGTCCGGGGTGCCCGAACTGGCGCCGATTCCCCCGATCACGGTGTCGTCGATCTTCACCGGCAATCCGCCGCCCATGATGGTGAACCGGCCGTCACAGGCGGTATGGATGCCGAAGACCAGATTTCCCGGAACACAGAGCTCGTTGTATTCATGGGTGGGACGCCGGGCGACGGCGGCGGTGTAGGCCTTGTCCTGGGCGATGGAGACACTGACGATCTTGCCGCCGTCCATGCGCGAGAACGCGATCAGGGTGCCCGATTCGTCAACCACCGCGAAACACATGGGGACGCCGATTTCGGCCGCCTTCCGTTGCGCCCCGTCGATGAGAACGCGGGCCCCTTCGTAGGACAGACGTTTTATGGAAAGTGTTGCGGTGCGCGTCATGGTTTTCCCCGCGGCTGGACAATGTTCCAGCCTATCTTAAGGCACGCCACGGCGTCCATGTCCGGGAAACCGCCGCCGCCGCCCGGCCGTCACCGGCGGCAGCCCCTCAGCCGGCGACCTGTCCCGCCACCACGCCGGCGAGGACGATCAGGCCGAAATTCCGGTTGGACTTGAATTTGGCCAGGCAGTCGTGCGCATCGGCGGTGTCGACCATCGCCGCCTGCCATATCAGGTGCGCCGCGCCGAGGGCGAGAACGGCGAAAAAGGGCCACGCCAGCGCCGCCAGATGGCCGGCCAGGGCGAGCAGGGCCAGGGCGCCCCCATAGAAGGCGAACAGCCAGGGGCGCGTCGCGTCGCCCAGTTTCAGCGCCGTCGATTTGAGGCCGATGAGGCTGTCGTACTCCTTGTCCTGGTGGGCGTAGATGGTGTCGTAGCCGAGGGTCCACAAAACCCCGGCCCCATAGAGGGCGAGGGCGGCGGCGCCGAGTTCGCCCCTGACCGCCGCCCAGCCCAACAACGCCCCCCAGTTGAAGACCAGGCCGAGCACCAGTTGCGGCCAATAGGTGATGCGCTTCATGAACGGGTAGACGGCGATGAGCGGCAACGCGCCCGCCCCCAGGGCGATGGCGAAACCGTTGAACTGGGTCAACACGGCCAGGCCGGCAAGCAGTTGCAGGCCGAGAAAGACAACGGCGTTGCGCACGCTCACCGCGCCGCTGGGAATGGGCCGGGTGGCGGTCCGCGCGACGCGGCCGTCGATGTCGCGGTCGACGATGTCGTTGAGGGTGCAGCCGGCGCCGCGCATGATCAGGGCGCCGACGGCGAAAAGGGCGAACAGGCGCGCATCCGGCCACGACGGCATGGCCAGGGCGACGCTCCACCAGCAGGGAAGCACGAGGAGCCAGGTGCCGATGGGGCGGTCGATCCGCGCCAGGCGCAGGTACGGCCGCACGCCACGGGGCGCCAGACGCTCCATCCGGTTCCCGCCATGGATGTCGGAGGCGGCGGAACGGGCCGTTTCGCTCATAAGCGATTAATACGCCATCGGAGCCGGAACACGCAATCGGCGCGCGCCCGGCGGGGGCCGCGGGGGCGTCCCCCGCATATCGTTGCCGGGGGGGCACCCCCCGTGTCCCCCCGGGGGCCGCGCGACGGGTCCGAGGAATCCTGACCGGTGCGGCGGGCGGTTATGCGCCCTTGGAGCTTGACGCCCCGTAATAACTTCCCTTTGCTACGATGATGGGGCGGGAATCGCGTCTCCGGGGGACCGGCGTTCATCGGTGGCCGGCATCGGTCCTTCACTCCGCGCGCCGGCCATCGAGGACAAAGCACGATTCACGACATGGCGCATCCCATCCCCGATAGCGGTGATCCGATCACCGACAAGCGGCCCCTGGTGGAATTCCTGGAAGCCGGGTGCAAGCCCGCGCAAGACTGGCGCATCGGCACCGAGCACGAGAAGTTCGCCTATCGCCTGGACGGCCTCAGGCCGCTCGACTACGAGGGCGAGCGCGGCGTGCGCGCCATCCTCGAGGGGCTTACCCGGTTCGGCTGGGAACCGGTGCTGGAGGCCGGGAAACCCATCGCGCTCCGCAAGTCGGACCAGAGCTCCATCACCCTTGAGCCGGGCGGGCAGATCGAACTGTCCGGGGCGCCCGTGGAAACCATCCACCAGACCTGCCAGGAGGTCACCGACCACCTGGCCCAGGTGAAGGCCCTGGCCGGCGACATGGACATCGCCTTCCTCGGCCTCGGCTACCAGCCCAAATGGCCGGTCTCCGAGGCCCCGTGGATGCCCAAGGCGCGCTACGCCATCATGCGCCGATACATGCCGACGAAGGGCAAGCTGGGACTGGAGATGATGCTGGCCTCGTGCACGGTGCAGGTGAACCTGGATTTCGACTCGGAAGCCTCCATGGTGCGCATGTTCCGCATCGGACTGGCGTTGCAGCCCATCGCCACGGCCCTGTGGGCCAACTCGCCGTTCAAGGAAGGCAGGCCGAGCGGATACCTGAGCTACCGCAGCCACGTGTGGACCGACACCGACGCCGACCGGTGCGGCATCCTTCCCTTCGTTTTCGAGGACGGCTTCGGGTTCGAGCGCTACGTCGACTACATGCTCGACGTCCCCATGTACCTGGTCCGCCGGGACGGCGGGTACATCGACGCGGCGGGCCAGTCCTTCCGCGACTTCATGGCCGGCACCCTGCCGGCGCTGCCCGGCGAGCGTCCGACCATCGCCGACTGGTCGGACCACCTGACCGCCGCCTTTCCCGAGGTCCGGCTCAAGCAGTTCCTGGAAATGCGCGGCGCCGACGGCGGGCCGTGGAACCGGCTTTGCGGCCTGCCCGCGTTCTGGGTCGGGCTGCTCTACGACGCCACGGCCAGGGACGCCGCCTGGGAACTGGTCGAGGACTGGACGGCCGAGGAGCACGAGACCCTGCGCCGCGACGTGCCGCGCCTGGCCCTCAACACGCCGTTCCGGAACCGCTCCGTCGGCGACCTCGCCCTCGACACCCTCGAGATCGCCCACGAGGGACTGCGCCGCCGGGCGCGGCTGGACGGCGTCGGGCGCGACGAGGCCTATTTCCTGACGCCCCTGTTCCAGATCGCCCAGTCGGGCTTCACCCCGGCCGAGGAGCTGCTGTGCGCCTACCGGCGGCGCTGGAACCACAGCGTCGATCCGGTGTTCAGGGAATACGCCTACTGATCAGGCGCGCCGACGGGCGGGCGCGATGTGGCCTTACGGCCATGGGGGGGCTCCGCCCCCCACGGCCCCCGCCAGGGGTTAACCCCTGGACCCCGTTAGGTCATGGACTCATTAACTGGTGTTGCGAGTGGCGATGTCCGCTTTACCCCGCAAAGCAGACCAATCTCAGGGCCGGTGCTAAGGTCCGCTAATGACCCAGGCTGTGTAAAAACCCGGGTCGGAAGAGCGTCGGCGCAACAATAGACTCGGCAATTGCGGACGCCTGAATCATTATTGCCTGCGACGGCAATTACGCGAATCAATATTGCGCGCTCGGGCCTCGAAAATAGTTTTTACACAG
>JADFHR010000011.1 GCA_022567015.1 Pseudomonadota bacterium | reverse complement strand
CCTACACCGCCGACCTGGTTCTGTACCTGGCCGGCAACCAGTTCATGGTGATGGAGGAACTGATCAAGGACTTCCAGTCCCGCCACGCCGGCATCAAGACCATATATGTGGAGACCATTCCGCCGGGCCAGATCTTCAAGGGCCAGATCCTCAAGCAGGGCAAGATCAACGACCGGAACACGGCGCAAAACCCCGACGTCTTCGCCAGCGTCAACCTTGGCCATCTGAAGAAACTCAAGGGCAAGGGCCTGATGGTCACATTCAGCATCTATACCCACAACAAACTGGAGCTCATGGTGGCCGCGGGCAACCCGAAGGGCATCAAGGGACCGCGCGACCTGGCCCGGGACGACCTCGTCCAGTCCCATCCGAACCCGCTCACCGAGGGCATATTCAAGTTCTACGGCGCGGCGATGCTGCGCGACATGGGGCTTTACGAAAAAGTCACGGGCAACGCCAAATGCAAGGCGTGCTGGGCCATCGAGGGCAAGACCTGGTTCACCCAGCGCCACCACCGTGAAACCCCCGACCGCATCGAAAAGGGCCAGGCCGACGTCGGAATCGTATGGACGACCGAGATCATCGAGGCCAAGAAACATGGCCGCAAGATCGACGGCGTCGCCATTCCCGCCTCGCTGAACAAGGGCGACGTCGTGGGCTACGCCATCGGCGCCTTGAAGACCGGCCGCAACCAGGACAACGCGGCGCACTACCTGAGATACCTGGCCACCGAAAGGGCGCAGAACATTTACGCCAAGTACGGTTTCGTGAAGGCCGGCGTGAAGGAACGGACTCTTCGTCTGATCCCGTAGGCGGTGCATGCATGGTCGGTGCCGGGGGGGGATGGGAACCGCGTCCAGGCGGGCGCCCCCGTCCTTCCCCATGCCGGGCGTGGGTTTGCGGCGCTCGCAAATATGTTACTTTTCGGATGTGACGAAGTGTCACACAATCGGCCTTCGGTTTCCGCCCCCGTCGGGTGGGGGACAGTTGGGTACGCATTGCCCCGGTCACACCGAGCATATGGGAGGAGTTTCATTATGGTTAAGCGTTTGATTGCATCCCTTGCGTCCGCACTGGCCCTGGTTGCGTTTCTGCTTCCGGCGTCTCCGGCCGACGCCCACCAGGACAAGGTCCACCGCGTCGTCATCCACGTGGACGACAACGATCCGAAGAGGATGAACATGGCCCTCAACAACGCCCAGAACATCGACGCGTACTACAAGAAAAAGGGCGAAGAGGTTATCATCGAGGTCGTAGCCTATGGTCCCGGTCTGCATATGCTGCGCGCCGACACTTCGCCGGTGAAGAAACGCATCATCTCCTTCGGAGAGAACTTCGACAACATCTCCTTCCGCGCCTGCGGCAACACCAAGCGGAAGATGTCGAAAAAGGCGGGCGGGGAAATCAAGCTGTTTCCCCAGGCGAAGATGGTGCCCTCCGGCGTCGTCCACCTGATGGAGCGCCAGGAACAGGGCTGGAGCTACGTGCGGCCGTAAATCCCGCGGAGACGACCGGGAAAACCGGCATCGGCCCGATGGGTCAGCCCCGTTCCCGGACGGGGCTGAACTTTTGCCGGCGCCGCCCGCCGCGGCCATCCCATGGGCCGGCCGTGCTCCGGTGACGGCCGCGCCGAGGGGCGCTACAGTGCGGGCGACATCACCCGCCCGGTCCGCGTCCAGCCGGGGCGTGGAGGCGATCGGGGGACAATGACCGGAATAAGCCGCCGCGCATTCAACAGGCTTGCCGCCACCACCCTCGCCGGTGCCGCCCTCGCGGCATCGGGCCGTGGGGCGGCCGCGTCCTCGCGGGGCGCCCGCGTTGTCGTCATCGGTGGCGGATTTGGCGGCGCCACGGCGGCCAGGTCCCTGCGGCGGCTGGATGGCGGCCTCGACGTGGTTCTGGTCGAACCGAAGGCCACGTATCACACCTGCCCGTCCAGCAACCTCGTCATCGCCGGGCTGAGGGGCATGGGCGCCATCGGCCACACCTATGACCGCCTGGCGCAAAAGCACGGTGTCCGGGTCGTGCGCGAGACGGCGGTGGCCGTCGATCCGACGCGCCGGACCGTGCGCCTCGGCAACGGCGAAACCCTCGGCTACGATCGGTTGGTGATGGCGCCGGGCATCGGTTTTCGCTGGGGCGCGGTGCCCGGGTACGACCGGGCCGCCAGCCAGCGCATTCCCCACGCCTGGAATGCCGGGCCGCAGACGGCTCTGTTGCGCCGGCAGCTCGCCGCCATGGAGGACGGCGGCGTGGTGATCATCTCGCCGCCCGCCGGCCTGTACCGTTGCCCGCCCGCCCCGTACGAGCGCGCCAGCCTCATCGCGCACCGCCTCAAACAGACCAAGCCGCGGTCGAAGATTCTCATCCTCGATCCCAAGGAAAGTTTTTCCCAGCAGGCCCTGTTCGTGGAGGGCTGGCAAAAGCTGTACCCGGGCATGATCGAATGGGTGCCTCTGTCCGGCGACGGCAGGGTGGTGCGCGTCGACAGCAAGGGGATGACCGTGGAAACCGAGTTCGGGGAGCGCCACAAGGGCGACGTCATCAATTTCATTCCGGCGCAGAAGGCGGGCCCTTTGGCCGCCATGACGGGCCTGGCGGACGCGTCCGGCTGGTGCCCGGTGGATCCGGTGACCCTGGAATCGACCATCCACGAGAACATCCATGTCATCGGCGATTCGGCGCTGATCAGCCCAATGGCCAAGAGCATGTCCGCCGCCCATGCCCAGGGCGCCACCGCCGCCGCGGCGGTGCGGGATCTGCTGGCGGGACGGGCACCGGCGCCTCCGACCCACGTCACCCTGTGTTACGACCTTATCGCCCCGGATTACGGAATCTCCCTCGGCTACGCCTACCGCGTCCGCAACGGCGCCATGGTTCCGGTGGAAGGCGCGCGCCGGCGCAGCCCCGTTCGGGCGCCGCCGTCCCTCAGGCAACGGGAGGCGGCCCTTGCCAAAGAGTGGTACAGCACGATCACGGCCGATGTTTTCGGCTGACCGTATCGCGGACCGCCGGGGGCCGCGGGGGCGTCCCCCGCATACCGTAGCCGGGGGGACACCCCCCGGTGGCCCCCGGGGGCCGCGGGGGCGTCCCCCGCATACCGTAGCCGGGGGGACACACCCCCCGGTGCCCGCGGGGGCGTCCCCCGCATACGGTGTCGGGGGGACACCCCCCGGGGGCTGGCCATGCGTTCCCGCGCCCGGCGTTTCGCCGTGTCTTGCGGACGGAGTTGCCCCGGTACCCGCGAGACGCTAACATTTACGGAAATTCGAATATGTTGCCAGCCCATAAGGCCGGCGGAGTGGCCCCTTTTGTAGACTTACGCGGAGAGAGACCGATCCATGTTTGACCGGCGCGGATTCCTGCAGATCATGATGGCCACGGCGGCGCTGTGCGCGCCGGGATCGGTGGGCCGCGCCGCGGCGGCGCAGAAAATCTCCCAGAAAGACCTGTTGCGCTTCGAGCCGCTGGGCCGGATCACGCTTCTCCACTTCTCCGACATCCACGGGCAACTGATGCCCGTCTATTTCCGCGAGCCGTCCATCAACATCGGCGTCGGCGCCGTACGTGGCCTTCCGCCCCACGTTACGGGCAGGAAGCTGCTCGACCTTTACGGAATCCCCGCGGGCTCCCCGGAGGCCTACATGCTCACCAGCGAGGACTTCGTCGCCCTTAGCAGGAACTACGGCCGGATCGGCGGGCTCGACCGCATGGCGACCCTGATCAAGGCGATCCGGGCCGAGCGGCCGGGCAAGACCATTCTTCTCGACGGCGGTGATACGTGGCAGGGGTCGTACACGTCGCTGAAAACCCGGGGCGCGGACATGGTCAAGGCGATGAACGCGCTGGGTGTCGAGGCCATGACCGCGCACTGGGAATTCACCTACGGCGCCGAGCGGGTTATGGAACTCATCGACCAGTTGGAATTTCCTTTCCTCGCCGGCAACGTCCGGGACACGTCCTGGGACGAACCGGTCTTCGAGGCCGTGAAAATCTTCGAGCGGGCGGGACTGCGTATCGCCGTCATCGGCCAAGCCTACCCTTACACGCCGATCGCCAATCCGCGGTACCTGATCCCCGACTGGTCCTTCGGCATCCGCGAGGACCAGATCCGCGAGCGGGTGAACGCGGTGCGCGCGGCGGGCGTCGACCTTGTCGTGCTGCTCAGTCACAACGGCTTCGACGTCGACCGCAAGCTGGCCTCGCGGGTCAAGGGCATCGACGTCATTTTCACCGCGCACACCCACGACGCGCTGCCCCAGGCGACGACCGTGGGAAACACCCTGCTCGTGGCGTCGGGGTCGCACGGCAAGTTCCTGTCCCGCCTCGACCTCGACGTGCGCGGCCGCCGCGTCGCCGCTTACCGCTACAAGCTGATCCCCGTGTTCGCCGATGTCATCGACCCCGATCCCGCCATGGCGGCGCTGATCAAGGAGGTGCGCGCGCCGTACGAGGCGGAGGTAAACCGGGTGCTCGGCCGCACCGAATCGCTCCTCTATCGCCGCGGCAATTTCAACGGCACCTTCGACGACCTCATCTGTCAGGCGCTGCTCGAGGAACGGGACGCCCAGATCGCGCTGTCCCCGGGGTTCCGGTGGGGCGCCACCCTGTTGCCGGGCCAGGACATCCGGGTCGAGGACGTCTTTAACCAGACGGCGATCACCTATCCCAACGCCTACCGGTCGGATTTCACCGGCGCCTTTCTGAAGGAGATCCTGGAATCCGTGGCCGACAACCTGTTCCACCCGGACCCCTACTACCAGCAGGGCGGAGACATGGTCCGCGTCGGCAATCTTTCCTACACCATCCATGTGTCGAACAAGATCGGCTCCCGGATCTCGGACATGACGCTGATCGACACCGGCGAGAAGATCGACGCCGGGAAGACCTACGTCGTTTCAGGGTGGGCGTCGGTGAACGAAGGCACCCAGGGTCCTCCCGTCCATGACGTGGTCAGCCGGTATATCGAGCGCCACAAATCGGTGCGGATTCCGGAGAACCGTCAGGTCAAGGTAATCGGTGCGTAGAACCATGAACGGCGGAGCGGCCTGGCCCGAGGGCCGCCGTGCGGGCGATGGGCGTGTACGGCCCGTGGAGCCGGCGACCGGGAGAGAGGCGCGATGATCACCAGGCGGGACTTCGTCGGGCTTGCCCTGGCGGCGGGCGGGCTGTTGGCCGCCCGGGCGGTCTCGGCGGAAAACCCCATCGCCCCGCCGGAGATGGGCGACGACGGGCTGTACATACAGCCGTGGTTCATCCACACGTTTCTCGATTTCCGGGAAGACCTGATCGCCGCCGAGCGCCACGGCAAGCGGTTCGCGGTGGTCTGGGAACAGAAGGGCTGTTCGGCCTGCAAGCGCCTGCACCTGGTCAATTTCCGGGTGCCCGAGGTACGGGATTTCGTCAGGGACAATTTCGATCTCCTCCAGCTCAATGTTCACGGGTCGCGTGAGGTGACGGATTTCGACGGCACGGTCCTGGAGGAGCGCCAGCTGGCGCGCAGATACCACGTGCTCTACACGCCGACGATACAGTTCTTCCCCGACGGCCTGGACGACTTCAAGGGCCGCAGCGGCAAGGACCTGGAGGTCGCGCGGATGCCCGGATATCTGCTCCCACCGGCGTTCCTGACCATGTTCCGGTTTGTCAGGGAAAAGGCCTACGAGCGCCTCCGGTTCCAGGAATACGTCGATCGCACGTCCGTCTGATCTTTTTTCTCGGCCTGTTATACCGTTTATTTCATTACGTTTTCCTCCTTCTCAGTTCCCGTTAACCACCTTCGCAACGTTGACACCGCCGCCTTCGTCCCATACCCATGTGCCTATGATGGATGACCACGCGCCCATGATGGACGACCACATGACCGAAAAGGCCCGGGAGGCGACCGTTTTCCTCAAGGCCATCGCCAATGAGAACCGGCTTTTGATCCTGTGCCACCTGGCCATGGGCGAAAAATCGGTGACCGAACTGGAGCAACTGCTTGGGATACGCCAGCCGACGTTGTCCCAGCAACTGGCCCGCCTGCGGGCGGAAAACCTGGTGAAAACCCGCCGGGAAGCAAAGACGATCTACTATTCGGTTTCGAGCAACGAGGCGATGCTCGTTGTGCAGCTCCTGTACAAGCTGTTCTGCGCGCCGGAGGAAGGCCCGGTCATCACCCTGTCGAAGGAAATGGCGCCCGCGGAGTGACGGTTCGTG
The DNA here is from genome assembly GCA_022567015.1 of Pseudomonadota bacterium. Classification (GTDB taxonomy): domain Bacteria; phylum Pseudomonadota; class Alphaproteobacteria; order Rhodospirillales; family 2-02-FULL-58-16; genus JACZQZ01. The sequence continues at coordinate 17,608 of JADFHR010000011.1, read as the reverse complement.
GGAGTCAGAAGACAGGGATCAGGGATCAGAAGTCAGAAGTCAGAAGTCAGAAGTCAGAAGTCAGTGTCACCTTCGATACCTGATCCCTGACTTCTGTCTTCTGTCTTCTGACTCTCGACGGGGTCTTGCGTGCCGGTGGCGATGGCGGCCAGGAACGGTTCCGCGAAATCGCGCAGCTTGGCCTCGCCGACGCCGTGGACTTCGGCGAACTCGGCGGCCGTTTGCGGACGGCGGCGCGCCATGTCCTCGAGTGATTTGTCGTGAAAGACGACGAAGGCGGACACGTCCCGCTCCCTGGCCAGCCCCAGCCGAAGCGCCTTGAGCTTTTCGAAGAGCGCCGCCTGCTGAGGTGAGAGCTCGTTCGCAGGTGCTCCTCCCGGTACGCCTTCCGGTTCTCCTCCCGGTGCTTCTCCCGGTGCTCCTCCCGGTACGCCTTCCGGTACTGCCGCGGATACCGCGGGCTTCTTCTTGCGGCGGCCGGCGTCGGCGCGGCGCATGGTATCCCGGCGGTAGCGGAAGGTCCCTTCGCCGGTGAGCAGGGTGCGCCCCTGTTCCGCGATGCTCAGGCCGCCATAGCCATGGATGTCCATCTCCAAAAAGCCTCCGGCCACGAGCTGACGGATGATCGAGCGCCATTCCTCTTTGCCCAGGCCGGCGCCGGCGCCGTAGGTGGGCAGGCGGTCGTGGCCGAACCTGGCCACCTTCTCCGTCCGTCCGCCGCGCAGCACGTCGATGATATGGGCGGCGCCGAAACGCTGCCCCGTCCTCAGCACGGCGGAGAGGACCTTGTGGCCCTCTTCGGTGCCGTCGGCCACGTCCACCGGCTCCAGACAGACGTCGCAGTTGCCGCAGGGATCGATCCGTTCGCCGAAATACGACAGCAGGGCGCGGCGGCGGCACTCGGGCGATTCGCAGTACCCGATCAGCGCGTCCAGACGCTTGTGCTCCCGGCGCATGCGGTCGGGGCCGGCGTCTTCCTGTTCGATGAACAGCCGCCGCATGCGGATGTCGCCCAGGCCATACAACAGGTGCGCCCGGGCCGGCCGGCCGTCGCGCCCGGCCCGTCCGAACTCCTGGTAGTAGGTCTCGATGCTGCCGGGGAGGTCGGTGTGAAGAACGAAACGCACGTCCGGTTTGTCGATTCCCATGCCGAAGGCGATGGTCGCCACCATCACGACGCCGGTTTCGGTCATGAAGACGTCCTGGTTGGTGTCGCGCTCCGCCTTGTCCATCCCGGCGTGGTAAGGGAGCGCCCGGATGCCGTTTTGACCGAGGAATTCCGCCGTCTCCTCGGTTTTCTTCCGCGACAGGCAATAGACGATCCCGCTGGCGCCGGCGTCGTTCCCGATGAACGACAGGACCTGCCGCTTCCAGTCGCGCTTCATCTCCACGGACAACCGGATGTTAGGGCGGTCGAAGCCGGCGACGAAGGTCTCCGCCCGGCCGGCGAAGAGCCTTTCCCCGATCTCTTTCCGGGTGACGTCGTCGGCCGTGGCGGTGAATGCCGCCAACGGAACCCCGGGGAAAAGCTCCCGTAGACGCGCCAGGTCTGCATACTCCGGTCGAAAGGACGGCCCCCATTGCGAGATGCAATGGGCCTCGTCGATAACGATGAGTCCGAGCGGGATGCGGCGCAGGGCGTCCAGCATGCGCTCCGTCATCAGCCGCTCCGGGGCCATGTAGAGGAGCTTGCTCTCTCCCGCGGTGACGCGCCGCCAGGCGGCGACGTTCTCGGCCCGGCTGCGCGACGAGTTGATGGCGTCCGCCGCGACGCCGGCGAGGCGCAGCGCGGAGACCTGGTCCTGCATCAACGCGACGAGAGGCGAAACGACCAGGGTCAGGCCGTCAAGGACAAGGGCCGGCACCTGGAAACAGAGCGACTTGCCCGACCCCGTGGGCATGACGGCCAGCACGTTCCGTCCCGCAAGCAATGCGTCGACGACCGCTTCCTGGCCGGGACGGAACGCCTCGAAGCCGAATACATCCTTCATCACGCGGCTTTTTGCGGCGCGCATGTCCGGGGCTGCATGCATGGGGTCCGTTATACCGGGGGTCGAAATGATTGAGGCGTTTTTAATTCCCGGGGCCGCCGCGCACGGTCACGGCGCGCCGTCGCGCCGGCTCAGCGGATAGTCGCCCACCGGGCCGGCGAAAGGCTGTGCCAGCATGCGGTCGAGCCACAGGTCGCGCCGGGTGCGGAACTGCTCGATGCCGATGGTCATGCCCTGGTGGCCGGCCGCGGGCCGGGCGCGGTAGGTTCCCAGCAATCGATCCCACCAGGGCAGGTTGAACCCGAAGTTGCTGTTGGTTTCGCGCGGTATCACCGAGTGATGCACCCGGTGCATGTCCGGGGTAACGACGAACCACCGCAGAATCCGGTCCAGTCTTCCGGCGATGCGGACGTTGCCGTGGTTGAACATCGAGGTGGCGTTGAGAAGAACCTCGAAGATCAGCACGGCGAGAGGCGGCGCGCCGAGGGCGGCGACGACCGCCAGCTTGATCCCCATGGAGAGCAGGATCTCGATCGGGTGGAACCGGGCTCCGGTGGTGACGTCGACATCCAGATCGGCGTGGTGCATCCGGTGCAGCCGCCACAGGACCGGGACGGCGTGGACCATGACATGCTGCAGGTAGATCGCCAGGTCGAGCACCACGACGGCGAGGGGAACGGCCACCCATGGGGACATGGCAAAGGCGTTCAGCAGGCCCCAGCCCTGGCGTTCCCCGGCCAGCGCCAGGCCGACGGCGGCGGCCGGGAAGACCATGCGCAGGAGAACCGTGTTGAGGGCGACGATACCCAGATTGTTCGGCCAGCGCAGCCGCCGGGACACCGTCCGCGGCCGCCGCGGGGCGACGGCTTCCCACACCGCCATGAGGGCGAATATGGCGACGAAGAACCCGAGCCGGATGGCAGGCTCGTTCGAGAAGATGGTTTCCGTCATGGTATTCCAGGGCTTGCGCCACGGCGGCGGGCGGCCCTTGACATGCGGCCCACGGTCAAGCCATCATTCCAATACTCTATGGAATGATGTAATAGCGGTTTGCGCGCCATGTCAAGTGAAAGCCCGAAGCACGCGCTGTTGTTCCACTTCGCGGCCGTGGCCAAGGCCCTGGGTCATCCGCACCGCCTGGAAATCCTCGAGCTGCTCGGCCAGGGGGAGCGCGGCGTAGACTCCGTGGCCCGGCTGGCCGGTCTCTCGGTGGGCAACGCGTCGCAGCACCTTCAGCGGTTGTACCGCGCCGGACTCCTGGACTTCCGCAGGGACGGCAAGCATGTTCTGTACCGGCTCGCCGACGAAGCCGTGGTCGACGTTCTCTCGGCGCTCAGGCGGATCGCCGAGAGGAACGTGGCCGAGGTGCAGAAGCTTCTGGACGGGTACTTCCGCGAGCGCGACAGCCTCGAGCCGGTGTCGCACGACGAACTGATCAAGCGCATGCGGAGCGGATCGGTGACCCTGCTCGACGTGCGTCCCGCAGAAGAGTTCGCCGCCGGGCACCTGCCGGGCGCGATCAATATTCCCCTGCGCGAGCTTGAGAAGCGTCTTCAGGAATTGTCGCCGCGCCGGGACATCGTCGCCTATTGCCGCGGCCCGTACTGCGTCCTTTCCTTCGAGGCGGTGGCGGCGCTTCGCGGGCGGGGGTTCGCGGTGCGCCGGCTGGTCGACGGCTATCCCGAATGGAAGGCCGCCGGCCGGCCGGTGGAAACGGCGCTGACCGCCTGACGGCCCGCCTGTCCTTTCCGGATGCTCCCCAACCGTGCCGCCGATCGGATTCCCATGCCCGGCCCGCACAGGGGAAAGGGCGGGTCACGCAAGCCCATCGACATCATGGCCGCGACGCGGTCTTGAAACCGATTGCGGGCCAATGTATGTAGCCGCCGATGGGGGGATACACGAATGACAGCAAACGCCGCGCTCGCCGAATACCCCGCTAGCGACCGACTACCGAAAACGGCGCGGTTTCGCCGCCTCGGCAGGGACGACCCGCCGCACCCGGCCCGGGCACGAAACCTGCTGTGATTCGGGCCGACGACTTTCTCGATCCGGGCGCCGCCGCCGGATTCGATTTCTATACCGGCGTCCCGTGCTCGTTTCTGACACCGGTCATCAACCGGGTCATCAGCCGTCCGGACCTGATCTATGTGGGTGCCGCCAGCGAGGGCGAAGCCACGGCCATCGCGGCCGGCGCGTGGCTGGCGGGCCGGCGGACGGTGATGATGTGCCAGAATTCCGGTCTTGGAAACGCGATCAATCCCCTTACCTCGCTGAACCGGCCTTTTCGCATTCCCACCCTGATCATCGTTACCTGGCGCGGCCAGCCGGGCCTGGAGGACGAACCCCAGCACGCCATGATGGGCCGCATCACCGGTCCGCTCCTGGACGATATCGGCGTCCCCCATGCGCCCTTTCCCAAGGCCCCCTCCGACGTGCGCCCCGCCCTCGACGCGGCGCGGGCCGCCATGGACGAAACCGGTCTGCCCTACGCCTTCATCATGGAAAAGGGGTCGGTCGCGTCCGCGGAGCTGGAACAGGCGCCGGCGGCGGCACCCCGCGGCGGCCGGCTGGAGGACCTGACCACGGGCGGCGAGCGCCCGACCCGCTTTGCGGCCCTCGAGCGCGTGCTGGAGTCGGCGCCCGAGTCCGCCGCGTTCATCGCGACCACCGGAAAATGCGGGCGCGAGCTTTTCACCCTGGCGGACCGCGGGCAGCATCTGTACCAGGTGGGCTCCATGGGGTGCGCCAGCGCAATGGGGCTGGGCGTGGCCCTTAACGTCTCGCGTCCCGTGATCGTGCTCGACGGCGACGGGGCGGCGCTCATGAAGATGGGCAACCTGGCGACGATAGGCATGCAGGCTCCGGCGAACCTCGTGCATGTCCTGCTCGACAACGGCGTGCACGATTCGACCGGGGGGCAGGCGACCGTTTCCCCGGGCGTCGATTTCGCCCGGGTCGCGCTCGCCTGCGGCTATGCGACCGGGGTGTCGGTCGACGACCTTGGCGGATTCGGCAGGGCGCTCGCCGGGGCGTTCGGCGCCGCCGGTCCGCACATGATCCATCTGCGGATCCAGCCGGGCAGCCTCGACGAACTCGGTCGTCCGACCGTGCCGCCGGACCAGGTGGCGCGCCGCTTCAAGGCGTTTCTGGCGTCGAGTGCGTCCTAACCCTACGCGCCATTGTCGTTTCGCTCCTTGGCCTCGGGAAACAGCCACACGGCGTAGATCATGAACGCCGCCAAGGCGAGCACGACCCATTTAAGCGCGCCGGCGCCGGCCTGCATTTCGACATAGAAGGTGACGGCCCCCACCAAAGCGACAATGACGGAAAGCATCGCCCGGATGTTTTTCGGCATGGTCTGAAATTCCCTCCATCTGGACCGGACGAGATTCCTTCGTCCGGCGGATAGTATCGGATTCTCGGGTCTCCTGTACGGTGCGTTGACGGGCTCGTCGCGCCGGCCGGCGACGCCAGGCGGTGATGGCGGATCCCCCTGCGTACGGGTGCGCGCCTTGACCCCCACGCGTCGTGTGTTAAAACATACGGCTTAATATATCACCGATTGATCAGAGGGAAACAGCCGTAATGGCCGGGGAGGGCGGGCAAGAGAGGAAAAAGCGGTCGATCACCGAAATCCGTGAATCGAAGAAGACCGGCGAAAAGATGGTTTACATGTCGGTGCCCGATTACACCTCGGCAAAGTGGGCGGAGGTGGGCGGGGTCGATGTCGCGGTGGTTGGTGATAGCCTGGCCATGATCGCGCACGGCCATCCCAATACGATCCCGGCCACCATGGACATGATGATCATGCACGCCCTGGCGGTTCGCCGCGGCGCGCCCAATACGTTCGTCCTCGGCTGCATGCCCTACCAGAGTTACAACACCCCGGACCGTGCCCTCGAAAACGCCGCCCGTTTCATGCAGGAAGCGGCCAGCGACGCGGTGAAGCCGCAAGGCGGCAAGAGCCAGGCTCACATTTTGCGGACGCTGGTGGATGCAGGGATACCGACCGCGTCCCACATCGGGCTGACGCCCCACACGATAGCCGTCTTCGGGGGTTTCAAGATCCAGGGCCGGACCGCCGACGCCGCGATGAAAATTCTCGAGGACGCGCTGGCGATCGAAGACGCGGGATGCTTCATGCTCGAGTTCGAAGCGGTTCCGGGAAAAATCGCCACGTTGATTTCCCGGCAGCTGGAAATCCCGACCATCGGAATCGGCGCCGGCGCCGGGACCGACGGCCAAATTCTGCTCTGTCACGACCTCTTGGGCGTGTTTACGGATTTCAAGCCGAAATTCACCAAACGCTTTGCCAACCTGACCGAGGTGGCGGTCGACGGAATTTCCCGATATGTCAGGGAAGTCAAGGACGGGACCTTTCCCGAAGAGGACCATACCTACGCCGTGAGCGAGGAGGAATACGAGAAGTTCGCATCCATGGTCGAGAACCGCCGACAGATGTGACAGATGTGATCGTCTTTCCTGCGCCCTTGCGGCCGATCGACACAGGATCGTCCACTGCGCCGGCTGGAGATACCGATGCCCAAGGTTCAACACATAAGACCCGGAAAATTGAGCCTGGCCGACCGCGCCTACAATCAGCTCGAAGAGTTGGTCGTAACGCTCCGGCTGGAGCCCGGCGCCGTGCTCTCGGAGGGCGTGCTTGCCAGCGATCTGGGGTTCGGCCGGACGCCGATCCGCGAGGCGTTGCAGCGGCTTGCCCGGGAAGGCCTCGTCGTCATCCTGCCGCGCAAGGGCATCCTGGTTTCCGAGATCAATCCGCGCAAGCAACTGCTTGTGCTCGAGGTGCGGCGCGAGCTGGAACGGCTGATGGCGCGAAGAGCCACCATGCGCCAGACGGAAGAAGAAAAGGCCCGGTTCGTCGACATCGCCGACGGCATGGAAAAGACGGCGCGCGACAGCGACGATATCAGTTTCATGCGTTTCGATTACGCCCTGAACATGCTGGTCTCGAAGGCTGCCCGTAACGAGTATGCGAGCCGCGCGATGGGGCTGATGCACGGAATGTCACGCCGGTTCTGGTACATGCATTACAAGGAGGCGGCCGACCTGCCGCTCTGCGCCGGCCTGCATGCCCGGTTTGCCCGCGCCATCGCCCAGGGCGACCCCGACGAGGCGGGACGGGCTTCGGACGAGCTGATCGACTACGTCGAGGCCTTTACCCGGGCGACCCTGGAAATCGGGACGCCGGCCGGGAGCGGACAAAAACGTCCCCTCGCCGCGTCGTAGGGCCGCGGGGGGCTCTGCCCCCACGCCTCCGCCAGGGGGCTCGAAAACCCCTGGCCTTCGTTTATGGGGTTCCAAGGGCCGGCCCTTGGTGGGGATCAAAAGGGGCGACGCCCCGCCGGCCTTCTATAATCGGTTCACGGCATTACGGCCCGGAAGGTTCTGCCCTGCGTGTAATGCGCTCGAAAAGGGCCCGGAAGCCGGTCTCCAGGTTGTCGCCGAACATCGGGTCGCTGTTCGTGGCGAAGGCCCGGCTTATGTCGCCCCAGTCCTCTTCGTTCAGGGACTCCCGGGCCAGGGGCAGGACCTCGCGTTCCTCCTTGCCGATGTGTTCCCGCTGTGCGTCGACGTAGGTTCGCGTCGCTTCCTGAAGCACGGCGAGACCGTCGGGGTAGTCGCGGTCGTACGCCGTCAGGGCCCGTTCAAGCTCGGTGATCAGCCGGGCGCCCTCGGCGTGCTGTTTCTCGAGTTCATCGAGGAGTGCCGCGGAGTCCGGCTGGCGCCGCCGGAGGGCCTTGAAGAGGTACTCCTCTTCCTTGGGGTGGTGCAGTTTGTCCGGGAATACGCGGATGTAATAGAGGGTCGAGTACAGGAGGTCGAGGTCCGGTTTCGTCCCCGCCGCCGCGAGGGCGGCCACCGAGTCCTCGAGCACTTCGAGGACCCGGTCGAGGTTCCGGTGTTCGGTCTTGATGGTCTCGATCGGGTGGGACATGCCTCGGCAGCGTGCTTCCCATTCGAAAAGTTCCGGCGCGGCGCCGTGCCCCGGGACGCGGCGCCACGCGGGGATGCAAGGTCGCTCTCCACTTTACTTTCGCACGGCGCACCATTAGCATACTACAGATATATCAGCTAGCGCCAAACACGGGGATGGGGGAGCGATGAAGTCGTACACCGGATCCCGCACGATAGATGGCATCCGGGTACTGGTCGATGGCAGGCCCCTCGGCGAGCGTTATGACCTCAGGAAATTCACCAACGGGGGTTTTGAGTGGACCTACGAAGGGGCCGAGCCGTCACAACTTGCCTTGGCCTTGCTTGCCGATCACTTGGGCGATGACCAGAAGGCGCTCCGGCTCTGTGACCGCTTCATGCGCGAGGTGGTGGCGAATCTCGACAACGACTGGGAGATAACAAGCAAGGACATCGACAAGGCGCTGGCCGGAATCACAGACGACGAGGCGAGGTAAATCCGGACAATCGCCGCCGAAACGCCCTGCCTTCCGCGGTCCGCGGAGAGCCGGCTCTCCTATCGGGACCGGGGGTCGAGGATGCAGGGCGCGAAAAAAATCACCGGTTAAAACAGGGAGGGATTCATGACGCTTTTTCGAAAATTAACGCTGCTTGCGGCGGCCACGGGGATTGGCATCAGCCTGGGGCTGTCGAACGACGGCCTTGCCGCCGAGACGAAATGGAAAATGGCGACCAGCTGGGGCGGCGGGCCGCTGATGGAAATCGGGGCCAAGGCGTTCGCCGAAAAGGTCAAGTTCCTGACCGACGGGCGGATCGAGATCCAGGTCTTTCCCGGGGGGCAGCTTGGCTCGGCGCTCAAGGTTTCCGAAACCGTGCGCAAGGGCGTCGCCGAAGTCGGCCACACCTGGATGGGCTACGACTGGGGCCGCGACAAGACCACCGTGGTGTTCGGCGGCTTCGCCGGCAGCATGGATTCGGAGCGCATGCTTCACTGGCTCTACGAGGCCGGGGGGCTCGAGATGTGGCGGAAATTCCGTGACGAGAAGTTCGGTGTCATCTCGATGCCGGCCTTCATCCGCACCGCCGAAGCCTTCCTGCACTCGCGCAAGGCCGTTCGCACCTTGGCCGACCTCAAGGGCCTGAAGATCCGCACCGCCGGCGCCTGGCTCGAGATCTCCAAGACCCTGGGCGCCGCGCCGGTCACCATGCCGGGGGGCGAGGTCTACACGTCGCTCGAGCGCGGTGTGATCGATGCGACCGAGTGGGGCACCCTATATGAGAACATCTCGGCGGGATTCCACAAGATCGCCAAATACGTCATCATCCCCGGCGTTCATCAGCCCGTGGCGCCGTTCGAGATGCTGTTCAACAAGAAAGCCTGGAACAAGATCTCCGATCGCGACAAGGCACTCGTTGAATTGGCCGCGAAGATGGTCACCTTCGAGAGCTGGACCCGGATCGGCCACGAGGACGCCAAGGCCCTGGATTTCTACCGCAAGGCCGGCAACGTGATCATCGAGCTGGACGAGTCGGTCCAAATCCAGGCCAAGAAGCTGGGCAGGGAATGGGCCGCGGAACAGGCCAAGGGAAATCCCTGGTTTGCCAAGGCCTGGAAATCCCAGCAGGAGTTCGAGGAACTCTGGAAAGACGCGGCCCGCTATCGCAATACGAAGGGCTAGGCTACCATACGGGTGAGGGCGCTTCGGCGCCCTCACCTCGCCTGTCGCTGACACCCACAGCCCGCAAGAGACCCCGCAAGAGACAATGCTGGTCGTCGTCCGCTTCATAGAGCGCATTTCGGGCGGCTTCGGCCTGCTCGGGGCAGCCGTCATCGTGCCCCTGGTCCTGGCGACCGTTTACGAGGTCGTTTCCCGCTACGTTTTCAATGCGCCGACGATCTGGGCCTACGAGCTCGCCTACATGGCCATGGGCACCAATTTTCTCCTCGGCGCCGCGTTCACCCTGCGTGAGCGCGGTCATATCCGGATCGACATCGTCTACGAACGGTTCGCACCCAGGACCCGGGCGCTGATCGACACCATTGGATACCTGTTCCTGTTCCTGCCGATGGCGTGGTGGTTGAGCTGGGAGCTGTGGATCTACGCCTATGACGCCATGCTTTCCGGCGAGACCTCGGGCGAATCGGCGTGGAACCCGATCATCTGGCCGTTCCGCATGATCTTCTTCACCGGAATCGCGCTGCTGGCGTTGCAGGGAACGGCCGAACTGATCAAGGCTATCCGTGTGCTGCGCGGCGGCGACGAGCACGGGGCGGAGCGGTGAGCGACTACCTGTCGCTGCTCATGTTCCCGGCGCTCCTGATCGCCCTGTTTCTGGGTTTCCCGGTCGCCTTCTCGATGATGGGCGTGGCGTTCTTTTTCGGGCTCATAGTCTTCGGCGACGCCGTCATCTTCCAGATGGTCCAGAAGGTCAACGACGTTGCCTCGAATTTTGTCCTGGCGGCGGTGCCGTTGTTCGTTTTCATGGGGGCCATGATGGAACGCTCCGGGATCGCCGAGCAGCTGTTCGAGGCCGTTCATCTGTGGACCCGGCGCCTGCCGGGGGGCCTGGCCCTCGGCACGATCATCATGTGCGTCATCTTCGCCGCGTCGACCGGCGTGATCGGCGCCACGGAGACCGTTGTCGGCCTCCTCGCCATCCCGGTGATGATGAAATACGGCTATGACAAGGGCCTGATCTCGGGGACCATCTGCGCCGGCGGTTCCCTGGGGACCATCATCCCGCCGTCCGTCGTCGTCGTCGTCATGGGACCGGTGGCGGATGTCTCGGTGGGCGATCTCTTCGTCGGCATGTTCTTTCCCGGCCTGCTCATGGCCGCGCTGTACCTTGTTTACATCCTTGTACGATGCACCATCGACCCCAAGGTGGCGCCGCGCCTGCCGCGCCAGGCCGACGAGCCGCGGTTCGTGCAAAAGGTGCGGATCACCGTGGTTGCCCTGGTGCCGCCCCTGGCGATGATATTCGCCGTGCTCGGCTCGATCGTGCTCGGCTGGGCGGCGCCGACCGAAGCCGCGGGGATTGGCGCGTTGGGCTCGGTCCTGCTGACCCTCATCTACCGGTCCTTCACCCTTGGCGTACTGCAAGAGGCGCTGATCAGGACACTGAAGATCACCTGCATGATCATGGTGATCCTGCTTGGCGGCAGCATGTTCGCGGGTGTCTTCGTGGCCGCCGGAGGCGTCGCCCTGGCCAACGAATTGGTCCAGTCCACACAGCTTAGCCCCTGGGTGATGGTGCTGCTGTTTCTGGCGGTCGCCTTCATCGCCGGGTTCTTCCTGGATTGGATCTCCGTGCTGTTGATCTTCATCCCGGTGTTCATCCCGTTGGTCACCGGTTTCGGATTCGACCCCGTTTGGTTCTGCATCCTGTTCCTGATCGTCATCCAGACCAGCTATCTCACGCCGCCGATGGCGCCGGCGATCTTTTACCTGAGAGGCATCAGCCCGCCGGAGATCACCCTGTCCCACATGTTCAGGGGGGTTATTCCGTTCGTCGTGCTGCAGATCATCACCCTGGTGAGCGTCGCCGCGTATCCGCCGTTGGTTTTGTGGTTGCCGGCCCAGGTCCTCGGGTTCAGGTAGCATCGGCATGGCGGATATTGACGGCGGGGCCCATTCTGATGTATTGGTAATATATCAGAATGGGGAGTACGATCAGGGGCCCGGTCGCGGGGCCGGGAAGACCGTGCCGCGGTAATCGTCTGGCAGGAGGAAATTGCCATGACCCCTGACCAAGTCCTGTCTATCCGGCCCAAGGTTCTCACGGAAAAGCAGCGGGAATCCTATTTCGAGGACGGCTATCTGCTGCTCGAAAAGGTCGTCTCCGACGAATGGCTCGAGCGGCTCCGCGCGGTCACCAACCAGATGGTCGACGACAGTCGCCAGGTAACGCGATCGGACGCGGTGTGGGACCTCGAGGACGGGCACAGTGCCGAGACGCCGCGGCTCAGGCGGCTCTCCAGCCCGAACGATCACCATCCCACGTACTGGGAGTTCGCGTCCCGCTCCGTTCTCCCGGACATCGTCGCCGACCTGGTCGGTCCCAACGTCAAGTTCCATCACTCGAAGCTGAATTTCAAATGGGCCCGCGTCGGCGAGGAAGTGAAGTGGCATCAGGACATTGGATTCTGGCCGCACACCAATTACAGCCCGTGCACCCTTGGCACCTATCTGTACGACTGCACCATGGAGCAGGGCCCATTGGGCGTCATCAAGGGGAGCCATAACGGGCCGCTCTACGACCAGTACAACGACAAGGGCGAGTGGATCGGGTGTCTGTCGGACGAAGACGCCGCCGGGCTCGACGTGTCGAAGGTGGTGTATCTCGATGGCCCGCCGGGCTCGGTCACGATTCACAACTGCCGGACCATCCACGGCTCGCGGCCCAACAGCTCGGACGAGGGCCGGCCCCTGTTGCTGAACGTCTATGCCGCGGCGGACGCCTTCCCGTACACGGCGAACCCGCTCCGTTCCAAATACGACCAGGAGATCGTGCGCGGTAAGCCGGTGCGCTGGGCCGACCACGACCCGCGGCCGTGCCTCGTTCCCCCGGACTGGTCCGGCGGCTATACCTCGATCTTCGCCTTGCAGCAGGAGGAGAAGTGGGAATCGTCGGCATGACCGCCGCCGGCGCCGCCGAAGTACAGGAGGACTGAACGATGTTGAGTGCGCGACAGGCAGGGTTCCGCAAGGAATACCGCTCGCGGATTGTCGGTTGGTACAACGGGTATTTTCACGTCCTGGTGATCTACGCCATGGGGGCGGCGGCGTTTTACTACTACGTCCCGCACGTACATGACGTGCTGTGGTGGGAATGGGGGACAATCCCGGTCGTATTTCTGGTGTGCAATATGTTCGAGTGGGCCTTGCATCGTTACGTCATGCATCGCCCGATCAACGTGCCTGGGCTGCGGGCCATATACGACCGGCACACCCTGAACCACCACCAGTTCTTCACCGACACGGAGATGCGGTTCCGCGATCACAAGGACTGGCGGGTCACCGTGTTCCCGCCCTTCGCCCTGGTAACCTTCATCATGATGTCGCTACCGCCGGCGCTGATCATCGGCCTCGTGGTCACGCCGAATGTCGGCTGGCTGGTGATCTGCACGACCACGGGCATGTACCTGGTCTACGAGTTCATGCACTTCTGCTGCCATGTGGACGAGAACGGGTTCGTCAGGAACTGCCCGTTCGTGAATACGCTGCGGCGCCATCATTTTGCCCATCACAACACGAAGATCATGATGGAAACGAACATGAACCTGACCTTCCCCATCGCCGACTGGCTGTTCGGCACGTCGGACCTCGACCGCGGGTTGCTCGGGCACCTGTTCAACGGATACAGCACCCGCTACACCAAGAAGGGCCTGCGCGGAACGCCGGTCCCGCCGGAGGCGCTGGCGGCGGTTCCGGTGCTCGCCGAGTAATAGCGAAAGGCAGGACGACCCGGTCGTTTTGACCCGGGAAGCCCGCGGCTGCGGGCCGCCGCCGCCGGGGGGTGTCTCCCCGACACCGTATGCGGGGGGCGCCCCCGCGACCCCCGGGGCGTAAGTCGAGGGCGCGACCGTTCCCGCCCGGCCCCGTCCACCTCCAACGCCAACAAGTCCTTCCGGCCCGGCGCCGGACCATCTAGAATGCCGGCCGTGACGTCGCGATCGGGCCGCGGAACAGGACCACGCCAGATGATTCGCCGAATGATTCGAACGTGTCCTTCGCCTCATCCCGCCACTCTGTTCGTTCCCTTGATCGCCCTCTTGCTTGGCGGCTGCGTCGGCGTCGCCGTCGGTGTCGGGGCGACCGCGGGGGTCGCGGCGTATCAGGAGCGCGGCATCGAGGCCGCGGCCATCGACCTCAACCTCGAGGCCCAGATCGTCAAGCTGTGGCTGCAACAGGACGAGACGCTTACGCTCAAACTGGGGGTCGAGGCCTATGAGGGCCGCATCCTGCTGACCGGCGTGGTCGAGGACCCTGAGATGCGCGCCGATGCCGTGCGCCTGGCGTGGAAGGTCGTCGGCGTCAGGGAAGTGATCAACGAGATCCAGGTCACGTCGGACAGCGGTCTCGTCGACCTCGCCCGCGATTCCTGGATCACCACCCAGTTGAAGAGCAAGCTGACCCTGGACAACAAGGTGTTGGCGATCAATTACGCGATCGAGACGGTCAACGGAATCGTATACCTGATCGGCATCGCCCAGAACCAGGGCGAGCTCGACCGGGTCATCGCCCACAGCCGCACCATCGCCTACGTGCGCCAGGTCATCAGCCACGTGCGCGTGAAGGGTGCGGCATGAAGGCGGTCGCACCCGGGCCGGGCGGCGTCAGGCGCGGCGCCCGGCCCGAACCCGCGTAATGGTCTTCCGCACCGGCGGATCATCGGCCCATGGCCCCGCCGCCGGGGCTCCGTCCGGCGCCTTCCGCCGCGAGTGAGAAGGGCAGTGCCATGGGAACATCACGGGCGATCATCATCGCCGGGGCGCTGATCGCCGCGGCCATAACCGCCACCGTCATAGACTCGCCCAGCGCCCCGGAGACCGTCTACGTCTCCGACGGCGGGGGCGGGTTCTTCGTCATCTATCCGGCGACCAAGGACATCTACCGCTGCCGCCTGTTGTTCGATGCCGAAATGAATTGTACAGAGCATGGGAAACACCCGTAATACAGTATTACGGTATTCATTCCGCACCCCGAAAGCCGGCTCGGACGATCCCTTCGGCAAGCCCTCCCGTGGGTTCGCCGGGACGAATATTCATCCGTATTCATCCGTATTCATCCGTGTTCATCCGTGTCCGATTTCCACCGTTCAGGGTTCCACGCCGACGATCTCCCGCCCTCGGCGCGCGTCATCATTCGACACGGATGGACACGGATAAACAACGGTCCGGGGTCTGCGGATCACAAAAGCACGCGGCGATATTCGCGCTTTGGTATCATTCCACACCCCGAAAGCCGGCTCGGACGATCCCTTCGCCAAGCCTTCCCGAGCGCTCGCCGGGACGAATATTCATCCGTGTCCATCCGTGTTCGATTTCCGCCGTTCAGGGTTCCACGCCGACGATCTCCCGCCCTCGGCGCGCGTGATCATTCGACACGGATGAACACGGATAAACGCCGCTCCGCGGCCTATTGCCGCCGGTAGGCCACGCCGCCCACGGTCAGCGTGTTTCCGGTGAAGGCGCAGTGCTCGGTGCCGCCTTTCGAGTCTTTCTCGAAGTCCACCTTCTTGCCCGTGCCGGTCTTGTAGAACCGGGTCGGGCCGGTGTAGGTGACGGTGATCGAGTCGGCGGTCGCCGACCAGGTGAACGGCGTGACGGCGCGGTACCGCCCCTGGCGGGATTTCAGCGCCCCGGTTTCGCTGGCGGCGTCCAGGTCCAGGGTCGTCCGGCCGCTGGCGCTCTCCCAAGTGCCGCCGATGTCCCCGCCGCACCCGCCGGCCGGTGTGCCCGCGGTCCCGCCGGCCGGCGCCAGGGACCCGAGGCCGCCGCCCGGAAGGGCGATATTTGCGGCGGGCCGGGGCGCATCCCGGGCGCCCAACTCGGCAAGGAATTGACTCAGCGGGTTCGTTTCGGCGCCTCGCGATCGGGCCGTCGCCGGGATTTGGCGTGGCGCATTCTCCACCACGTGGCCGGCCGTCGGCGCCGTTGGGGGCGCGGCGCGCGCCGTGGCGACGTCGACGGCGGCGAAATCGGCGCGCACCCAGCCGCCCATGGTCACGCCATCGCGGGCGGCCGAAACCCGGTACCAGTTCTCCCGGCGCCCGAGGATGGTCACCGCAGTCCGCCCCGGCAGGCGGGCGGCGACGGCGCTGGACGTGGACGGCCCGGCGCGCAGATTGACCGTCTTGACGATGACCGCGCTGAACGCCAGCGCCGGCCCGCCCCCGACCGGGGAGCCGACGGCGACCCGGTCAAAACGAATCCATCCCTCGGCGGGACCGCCGGTGCGATCCAGTCTCACCCGGTACCAGGTGTTGCGCGTCGCCAGCACCGTCACCGGTGTGTTGGCGTCGACCGTGCCGACGGCGGCATGGTCCGCGCCGGGCCCGGCGCGCAGACGGCCGGCCTGCCATACGAGACCGGTGATGCGGAACGCCCAGGGCTGCGCATCTTCGCCGCCCGCCTCCCGCGCCGGGGCCGTCGCGGCCGCCGGGGCGGCGCTTTCGCCGGGTGCCTGCAAGAATCCGGTCTCGGGCGCGCACGCCGCCAGGAAGACCACAAGCGCCGACAGCGCATGCACGCGCGTCATGTCTTCCTGTCCTCCCCGTGCATGAACCCGTGTTCGCGAGACAGGTTTCGTTGGATGGCGGCGACGATAGCACACGTCGCCGCCGGCGGTCATCGGCGAAAGGCGTCCCCGAAGGACGTGGCGCCGACGCATGGGGGTCCGGTGCGCGCTCGCGGGCGGAGCGGCCGCCCCCGCGGGCGCAAAGCCGCCGCCCGCCAACCCCCTTGACGCGGCGCCCGCGCCGGACAGGATGGGGGCCATGTTCGACGTCTGCGTCATCGGCCACGTGACCCGGGACATCGTTGCCATCAAGGGACGGCCGGTGAAGTCCATGCCCGGCGGCACGGCGTATTATTCCGCCATCGCCTTCAGCAGCCTGGGCCATGCGACGGCGGTCGTCACCCGGGTGGCGCCCGGCGACGAGGACGCCCTGTTCGAAGGCCTGCGGGGCGCCGGCGTCCACGTGTTGTGCCGGCCCAGCGCCGCGACCACCCTCTACGAGAACACCTATCCGGACGACAGCCTGGACGTCCGGCGCCAGGAGGTGGGGGCCGTCGCCGACGGGTTTTCCGAGCGCGACGTGGCGGGCGTGCGGGCCGCCGCCTTTCATGTCGGCACGTCGACCAGCGGCGACCTGGCGGCGGGGCTGTTGGGGAGGCTTGCGGCGAAAGGCGCCATGTTGTCCCTCGATGTCCAGGGTCTGCTCAGGAAGGTGGACGGCCGCCGGGTGCGGCTCCGGGACTGGCCGGGGAAAGGCACCGACCTTGCCGGCGTCGACATCCTCAAGGCGGACCTGGACGAAGCGCGCATCCTCACCGGCGAGGAGTCCCCCGAGCGGGCGGCGCGGCGGTTGGCCGAATTCGGGCCCGCCGACGTGATCGTCAGCCTGGGCAGGGGCGGGTCCGTGGTCCTCAGCGGCGGCCGGCTGCACCGCATCGCCGCCGTGGCGCCGCGACGGCTGGTCGATGCGACCGGCTGCGGCGACACCTATATGGCCGGGTACGTCTCGCGCCGGCTCAAGGGCGACGACGCGGAGCGGGCCGGGCGCTTCGCCGCCGCCCTGGCGACCCTGAAACTGGAACGCTCGGGGCCCTTCACCGGCACCGAGGCGGACGTGGAGGCCCGTCTGTGATCCGGCGGGCCGATGCGAAGGGACCTCGAACACACGGCAGCCACCCGGGAAAGAGACCCACCATGTCCCAAGACCCCCCAGCCGCCATCAGCGGCTTTCATGCCCACGTCTATTACGATGCCGGGACCAGGGAAAACGCGGCACGTTTAAGGGCGGCCATCGAAGAGAATTTCGATGTCCGCATGGGACGCTGGCACGACCGTCCCATCGGGCCCCATCCGCGCTGGAGCTACCAGGTCGCCTTCGCCCCGGACCTGTTCGGTGCGTTCATCCCCTGGCTGGCCCTCAACCGGCGGGGCCTG
>JADFHR010000182.1 GCA_022567015.1 Pseudomonadota bacterium | reverse complement strand
CCGCCGGGCCGCCGTTTCGGCCCGCCTGCGTTCGCCAATCTGCCGTTCCAGTTCGGTACTGATCCGCGACAACTGGCGCCTGCCGCGGGCCGCCCGGGTGCCTGTGCGAACACCGTAGACGACGATCACGACGACGATGACGGCGGCGGCGGCAACCCCTGCCCAATACCGTTGGACGAACGCGCGCAGGCCGGCCGGCTGGCGCCCGTACGGTCCGATCCGTAATTCCCGGAACATGTCGTGGACGGGCTGATAGTCGAGCGGAACCGTCCACCCCGAATAATCACCGGCGGTGGCCGCCGGGTCGTCCTCGGCCATGTTGAGAAGCGCGACGGCGACCCTCTCGGCCAGGTCATCCGGGGTTTGCCTGAGCTTGGCGAAAGGCCATTCCGGATACAGCCGGGTGCTGAGCATGAAACGGTATCCGGGCACCGGGCGGCGATTGAGGACGCGGAACTGGGCGCCGTCGATGTGCCCCTCGGCCGCCATCGTTTCCAACACGCCGGTGCGCACCGTTCCGGCATCGGCCTCGCCGTCACGCACCGCATACACCATCCTGTCCTGGGGAAAGCCCAGGAACGTAAGCCTGGAAAGGTCGCTGAAGGGGTCCAGTCCGCGGGCCTTCATCTCCCGCCACGCCATCTGGAAGCCGCCGAACGCCCCGGACGCCACGGCGACGAATGTTTTGCCCTTGAGGTCCTTGATCTCTTCGATGTCCGTGCGGTCGGCACGGGTGAAGATCACGGCGCCGAACTTGTTACGGGTGCCGGCGCCGGAGGACCGTTTCAGGGTCGTGATGCGGCTGATGCCGAACCGGGACTCCAGGTCCACGTAATGGCCGGTGTTGGTGAGGACGAAATCGACCGTGCCCTCCCGCGTCGCCCGGCGCAGCGCGTCCAGGGAAAGCGGCGTGACCCGAAACGCGTATCGGGGGATCGCCGTACTGAGGTATTCCGCGGTCGGCGCCCAGTTTCTGAGGGCGCGCTCGGTCCCACGGTATGCGAGGACGCCGATATCGACGGGAATCCTGTTTTCGGACGCGGCGGACACCGGCCCCGCCAGAAATAACAGGGCAAGGAAGGACAGCAAGGTGCCCGCCATCCCCATGATCAGACCTACGTCCATCCTCCCGCCCGTGGACGGCACCATCATGCGGGTTCGGGCGTACGCTCCCACTGCCCTGTCGCGGTGTTGCCCCGGCGGACAGGGAGGTGTCGCCGGCAGTCGTAAAGACCCCTACAATACATCTTCTATATTGAATATAAAGTACCACTATTCCATGGAACTATGGATGGCCGATTGAATGTCCACCCTTCGGCCCACCGCACAGGAAAGGTCCGCGCCATGCGCCTGATCGAGGAAATGGAGCAACGGCTGCAAGCGGAGGACAGCATGTTCCGCGCCCAGTTGCTGCGCGAGGACATCGAGCGCCTGCGCCGGCTCGAGTCCCTGGCCCGGGATCACGAAACCGTGGAGGCCTTCGCCGGCGAAGGCCTTGCCATCGGCTGGACCCAGGGCAACCTCAGGACCCACGAGATCGAAGAGCCGCTCCGCGCCGTGCTCGCCGCCGTGCACGCGTATGAACGCGGTGGGCGCACCGATGGCCAGCATCGGGCGGTACGCCACGCCTGGGACGCGTTCGACCGCCTGCGCCTGGAGAAACTGGTCGGCTGCAACTGACGGTGTGGGCGGATGTACGCGGAAAACCGCGTTACTCTAACGCGAATTGGTGGCGGAAGATGCTAGGCGCATTTCTTGAGCAGAAACCGGAAAACGCCGCCGTCCTCGCTCCATTCCGACAGCTCGTGCCCGGTGGCGCGGCTGAACGCCTGGAAATCGTCCACGGCGGCCGGATCGGTGGTCAGAACTTCCAACGTATCGCCCGGTTCGAGGCTGGAAATCGCTTTTTTCGCCCATAGAATCGGTAGCGGGCAGCTCAAACCTTTGGTATCGACGGTTAGTACAGTCATGGTTCCCTCGTATGGTCACAGCCGGGAAAACGGTGGCTCCGTCCGGGCCTGAAATGACACTTGTCACCCGGTGGCCGGACATGGCATATTACATATTCACATTATCGCATCCGTTGGCGCATTGCCAGGGAAAATACCTTTCCAGCCCTCGCCTTAAGCCGGCGGCACTCGAGGAGGGACCTTATGGAGGAGCTACCCGTCAGCACGCTGACCGGTATTTTGGGATTCGGTCTTGGCCTGGTCTTCGGAGCCACCGCCCAGCGGACCAATTTCTGCACCATGGGCGCCATCTCCGACATGATGTTGATGGGTGACTGGAACCGCTTCCGCGCCTGGATGCTCGCCCTCGCGGTGGCCATTCTCGGCGCCCAGAGTCTGCATGGCCTGGAGTTGGTGGACCTCAACCGGTCGATCTATCTCAACACCAGTCTGGGCTGGGCCGGGGCGATCGTCGGCGGGCTGGTGTTCGGCTTCGGCATGACCATGACCGGCGGCTGCGGCTATCGGACCCTGGTGCGGTTCGGCGCCGGCAACCTCAAATCGCTGGTGGTGGCCATTATGCTGGGGATCTTCGCCTATATGACGTTGCGCGGGCTGACCGGCCTGGCCCGGGTTGAGTTCGAGAGCATGACCAATATCAACCTCGTGGACGCCGGTCTCGCCTCCCAGGGCATGCCGGACATGGTGGCGGCGGTCACCGGAATGTCACTGGAGGCGGCGCGCGGGGTGCTGACCCTGGCTTTCGCCGGGGGTCTCCTGTGGTTCTGCTTCAAGAGCGCCCGTTTTCGGGCCTCGCCCCGCAACATCGTCGCCGGGCTGATCCTGGGCGCCTTGGTCCCCGCCGCGTGGTACGCCACCGGCGTCATCGGGTTCGACGATTTCGAGCCGGCGCCGCTGGCCTCGTTCACATTCGTCGCGCCGGTGGGGGAAAGCCTGCAGTACCTGATGACGTTCACGGGCTCCACCATCAACTTCGGCATCGCGGCGGTCGGCGGGGTGATCGCCGGGTCCTTCGCCGCGGCCAAGGGCAGCGGCACGTTCCGCGTCGAGTCCTTTGTCGACGCCAACGACATGTTCCGCCACATCATCGGCGGCGCCATCATGGGCATGGGCGGGGTCATGGCGCTCGGGTGCACGATCGGCCAGGGCCTGAGCGGCTTTTCCACCCTGGCGCTGGGCTCCCTCATTGCTCTTTTGTCCATCATCGCCGGCGGCGTGCTGGGCATAAAGTACCTGGAGGAAGGCAGCTTCGGCGGCGCCTTCAAGGCGTTCCTGGCGCGCGGCTGACGCCTTTTCCGTTGCCGATGAAAACCCGCCGGCCGGCGGGGCCTTTTGCGCCGCCGGCGGCGGTCAGAAATCCAACCGGTCCTGGATGGCCTCCAGCCCTTTCATGGCGCAATCCTCGTCCAGCGTGCCGCCGGGGGCCCCGGAAACGCCGACGGCGCCCACCAGCTCGCCCGCGGCGCGGATCATGACGCCGCCGCCGAGCATGGCGGTGCCGGGAATTTGGCGTGTGCCCGAGGCCTCCATGCCGGCCTGGGTGAGCTTTTCCATCTCCGTCGTGTTGGTGCGAAAGGTGATCGCCGTCCACGCCTTGCGTATGGCGGTGTCCGGGGTGTGCGGCCCGGCGAAACGGTCGCGCAGCACGACCTGCACCGAACCACCCCGGTCGACGACGGCGACCGCCACCTGGTAGTCGGTCTTGCGGCAGGCGGCCAGCGCCGACTGGGCCAGCTCCAGGGCGATCTCCGGGGTCAGGGACCGGTAGGTCACGAAAATGTCCGCCTCGGCCGCGGAAGCCGCCGTCACGCCGAGACACAGCATGGCGCATGCCGTTTGTTTGAACATGGATCGGAGTCTCCTTTGCAATGGGCGTCGTCGGTAAATTCAACGGGCCGTCGATCGCACGCCCGCCACGGCCGGTCCGGGCCGGCAGGCGCCGCGCATGGCGCCCGCCACGGTGGCCGGGGACGGGGGTATTTTCCTGGTCAAGGCTAACATTTCGATGACCACGCCGCAGGCCCACCCCGTCCCCGATACCATGGATACGATAATTCGACGGCGACCATTGATATTTATCAAGCCCATCCCCACCGGAGGTCCCGGAAAGCGGCCCCTGTGAACCCATAACGGCACCCCCCCACGGACGCAAACCAATAATAATCTTGTGGGCTTGAAACGTGATAATATCGCGGCTATGGTACGATATATTCAATAACCGTGATGTCAATAGACGCACACAATGCCGGTGTCGGTTGTGGAAGCGTCCGGGGGGGAGCAATGACATACAGCAGGTTTTTCGGCGTCGCCGTCGCCGTCGTGTTCTTCGCCGCGGCAGCGTTTAGTGCGCAGGCGGGTGAGTTGGTCACGTACAAAATCGTCGACGAAACCATTCCCCAGTCCCTGACCGGCAAGGCGGGCGACCCGGTGAAGGGCAGGAAGACTGCCATCAACCGCAAGAAAGGCAATTGCCTGGGCTGCCACGTCATGCCCATTCCGGAACAGGCCGACCACGGCGAGGTGGGCCCGCCGCTGAATGGCGTGGGCAGCCGCCTCGGCGCCGCCGAGATGCGGCTACGCATCGTCAATTCCAAGATGATCAATCCGGACACCATCATGCCGGCGTTTTACCACATCGATGGTTTCCACCGGGTGCAGGAGAAATGGAAGGGCAAGACCATCATAAGTGCCCAGGATGTCGAGGACATTATTGCCTACCTGGTAACACTGAAAGGGAAGTAGGCCCGGCGACGCCCTTTAGAGTTGGGAGATGAAAAAGATGACAGAGAGAACGAACAGCAACGGAGCGCTCGGCCGGCGCGACGTCTTGAGGGCGGCGCTCGGCGGCGCGCTCGCCGTCGCCGGCAGCGGTTTCGTGTTGCGCGGGGCGTCGGCAACACCGGAGACGGCGGCGCAGGCTCTGGCCAAGATGGGCGTGGGCGGTAATGCCAAACAAGGCAAGGTACACCTCAAGTTGCCCGAGATCGCCGAGAACGGCAGGACCGTGCCGCTGTCCGTCCGCGTCGACAGTCCCATGTCGGACAAGGACTACGTCAAGGCGATCCACATCGTGGCCGAAGGCAATCCGAACCCGGAAGTGGTCACGTTCAACCTGACGCCGGCCGTCGGCAAGGCTGAGATTTCCACCCGCATGCGCCTGGGCAAGACCCAGAACGTGGTGGCGGCCGCCGTGATGAACGATGGTTCCGTGTACAAGGTATCGCGATTCATCAAGGTCACCATCGGCGGCTGCGGCGGCTGAGGGACAGGGCAGGAGGATGTGTTGTCATGGCTAAAAAACCGCGCATAAAGGTTCCCAAGACGGCCAAGAAAGGGGACATCATCAAGATCAAGACCCTGGTCTTGCACAAGATGGAGACGGGATTACGCAAGGACAGGAAAACGAAAAAATTGGTCCCGCGCATGATCATCAACAAGTTCGTGGCGACGTTCAACGGCAAGGAAGTGTTCAGCGCGAACATGTCCCCGGCGATCTCGGCCAACCCGTATTTTGCCTTCCACACCAAGGCTACCGAGAGCGGGACATTCGAATTCACCTGGACCGACGACATGGGCAAGACGGTCACGGCGTCCCGCAAGATCACCGTGACCTGACGGGGACAGCGTAACGAGAGGCATCGACGACCGGCATAGACGGGAGGGTATACGTCATGGGCAACAAATGGCTTGGCGTGGCGACGGTTGCCGTTATCGGCGCGGCGATCGCGGCATTGGTCGGGGCCGACGCCGCCGCGAAATCGGACAAGAAGATGGAAAAGATGACCGAGGTCGAAAAGAGGGCGGCCGACCCGCGGAACAAGAAATACATCGTCGGGGACAAGCGGACGGGGTACGTGTTCCTCACGCCCGCCACCAGGGACATCCAGGACGACGACTTCTCCAACCCGTCCTTCGTGTGGGTCGAAACCGGTGAAGAATTGTGGTCCAAGGTGGACGGGAAGGCCGGCAAGTCCTGCGCCTCCTGCCATGGCGACGCCGCGAAATCCATGAAGGGCGTCTCCACCGCCTATCCCAAGTACGCCTCCGAAGTGAAGAAACTGATGGCCCTGCAGCACCGGATCAACTGGGAACGCAAGAACAGAATGCAGGCGAAACCCTGGAAATGGGAATCCAGTGAGATGCTGGGCATGACCGCCTATATCAAGGTGCAGTCCCGCGGCATGCCCATCAACGCGAAGATCGACGGCCCGGCCAAGCCCTTCTACGAAAAGGGCAAGAAGTTCTACAATCAGCGCCGCGGCATGCTCGACATGGCCTGCGCCCAATGCCACCTCGACTACCCGGCCACCATGATCCGGTCCAACCTGCTGAGCCAGGGAATGGCCAACGGGTTCCCCACGTTCCGCCTGAAATGGCAGAAGCTGGGGTCGTTGCACCGGCGCTTCACCGGGTGCAACAAGCAGGTTCGCGCGACGCCCTACAAGCGGGGCTCGGACGAGTACACCAATCTCGAGCTTTTCCTGATGGATCGCGCCAAGGGGCTGCCCTCGGAGGCGCCGTCGGTACGCATGTAGGGACCGGAGAGCCGGGATCGCGCGACGGCGACACCTCCCGCGTCCCCGTCGCGCGCCGGCACGCCGATGGCCGAAGGCAACACAGGCCCGGCCGGCCGGCGGCCCGCCACGTGGGCACCCTCGCGCAATGCCGGCCCATCACGATGTTATGATATA